>JAGBUD010000023.1 GCA_017630995.1 Clostridia bacterium | reverse complement strand
GGTCTTGCAAAGCACGGCAGACTCGGCTCAACCAAGGAAGAAATTGACAGAAACCTTAACAACCCCGAAAATCTGCTTGCAAGATGTGTTTTCCACTGTGATAATAACGTGGTGGATAACCAGATTGTAAATATGCAGTTTGAGGACAACGTAATTGCACAACTGAAGACCATAGCATTCACCCCGGATCTCGGACGTATTCTTACCATTCACTGCACGGATGGCGTGCTCTATTTTTCGCAAGACGGCAAGAGAAGCGTTGTGCTTGAAAAGTTCACCGGTGAAAAAGAGATTTTTCCCATCGAGGAATTGAAGGGCGCGTTTGCTCATCACAATGGCGGTGACATCGGAATAATTGCGCAGTTTATCGACTACGTTGAAAAGGGAATAATCGCCAAAAACATCACCGATATAAACGATTCGGTGATGGGCCACAAGATTGCATTCCTTGCCGAAGAGTCACGGCTTAACAGCGGAAAAGCCTATTATTTTGATTGATTGTAATTTATATCCTATATCTTAAAAGAGCAAGAAAAGAACGATGAAGATTCGCGTCAATTCTTGCTCTTTTGCTTTATAGAGTATATTGAAGCTGTCACTTTGTTTATATTCGTTCTTGTATATTGACTTAATTTCTTTTGTGTGGTATAATGCTCCGTGAGTTGGTATTATCATAATATAGCCGAAACTCATGTGGAGGATTTGATATGAAATTTGCGGTTATGGGACTTGGCGGCAGAGGTAGCACTTATGCTCACTTTGTTAAATATTACGGCAGCGACGTTGTTGCTGTTTGCGACCCAGATATAACTAAAAAGGAATTGGCTATGTCCTACGGTATGCCCGAGGACGCATTTTATACAGACGAGGACGAGTTTTTTGCTAAAGGCAAGATTGCTGACGCGCTCGTTATCGCAACTCTTGACGATATGCATTACCGCCAAGCGATGAAAGCACTTGACGTTGGATATGATTTGTTGCTCGAAAAGCCGATTGCAATGACGCTTGCGGAGTGCGAGGCTATTGCGAAAAAGGCAACCGAGCTTAAAAGAAAGGTTGTAGTTTGCCACGTTCTCCGTTATTCTCCTTACTACACCAAGGTTAAGGATCTTCTCGACGAGGGAATTATAGGCGATGTCGTTTGCGTTGAGATGACCGAGAATATCGGATACTATCATTATGCACATTCCTACTGTCGCGGAAATTGGAGAAACACTGATATAAGCACTCCTCTTATTCTTGCGAAAAACTGTCACGACACCGATATGATTTGCTGGCTTATAGGCAAAAAGTGCCTTGCGGTCAATTCGTTTGGCAGCCTTAAATATTTCAAAGAGGAAAACGCTCCCGAGGGCAGCACGAAGTATTGCTTTGAATGTCCGCATAAGGATACGTGCAAGTATTCTTGCTTCTTTATCTACAACAACGAGGAATACGAGAGCATTGCCGGTCTTGCAAAGCACGGCAGACTCGGCTCAACCAAGGAAGAAATCGACAGAAATCTTCACAACCCCGAAAATTTGCTTGCAAGATGTGTTTATCGCTGCGATAACAACGTGGCGGATAATCAGATTGTAAATATGCAGTTTGAGGATAACGTAATTGCACAGCTTAAAACAATAGCGTTCACAAGCGACTTGGCAAGACTTCTCACAATTCACGGCACGGAGGGGCTTCTTTACTTTGCAAAGGGCGCCGACGGACGTCGCGTTGTGGTACACGAAAAGCTGACGGGCGAAAAAACCGAGTACCCCGTAAGCGAGCCAAAGGGCGGTTATGCGCACCACGGCGGCGGCGACGTAGGAATTGTCGATAGCTTTGTCGAGTATATAGAAACAGGGATTATGCGCAAGAACGTCACCGATATAAACGATTCGGTTATGGGACATAAGGTTGCATTCCTTGCGGA
The DNA here is from genome assembly GCA_017630995.1 of Clostridia bacterium. The sequence continues at coordinate 6,198 of JAGBUD010000023.1, read as the reverse complement.
AGAATCAAGACTTAACGGCGGAAAAACCTATTATCTTTGATTAACGGGGGAAGTTTATGAATACGGTAAAGTTTAACAGTCAAAACACTCTCGTGGTAGCGCACAGAGGTCTTTCGGGGCTTGAAAAGGAAAACACGAATTCCGCATTCGTTGCCGCGGGCAATCGCTCTTATTACGGAATTGAAACCGATATTCACAGAACACTTGACGGAAAATTTGTCGTAATTCACGACGAAAGCATGAAGCGCGTTGCGGGCGAGGATTTGAACGTTGAAACGGTGTCGCTTGCCGTCACGCAGAGCGTTGTGCTTTTCGACAAGGACGAAACAAAGGGTCGCTCGGATTTGCGTGCTCCGAGCCTTGAAAATTACGTAAGCATATGCAAGAAGTATGAAAAGCATTGCGTGCTTGAGCTTAAAACTGACTTTACCGAGGAGGAGATTTCGGCTATCGTTGAAATAATAAAATCCTATGTATATCTCGATAACGTAACCTTTATATCCTTCTGCTACGATAATCTCATAAAGCTTCGCGATATATTGCCAAATCAGTCGGCGCAGTATCTTTTCAAGGAAGTGAACGAGGAGAATATCGAGCGCGCGAGAGCCGCGCGCCTTGACGTTGACGTTTATTATAACTCGCTCACAAGGGAAAACATCGCTCTTTTCCATAGCCTCGGTATGAAGGTAAACTGCTGGACGGTAAACGAAAAGGAAGACGGAGAAAGACTTGCCGAGTGGGGCGTTGACTTTATAACGACCAACATTCTCGAATAAAAACAAAAGGCGGATACGTAAGACGAAAATCTTATATATCCACCTTTTTCTTTATGTAACTTTAGGCTTTTTCGGTTTTGATTTCACTCTTGTCCTTGTAAATAAGAAGCACGAGCGCAACGGCAATAACGCCCGACGTGAGCTTTGCAATTATCATCGGCAAAACGTAACGCTCGTCGTATGCCATAGTAAATCCGAGATGACTTCCGAAAACGAAAGCAACTGTAACGGTGAGCGCGGAATTTAACACGAGTCCGCGCTTGTCCATATCCGCCATCATACCAAAGGTCGTTGCGTTTGTAACGAGATTGGGGAGCAGGCAAACTGCAGACGTTGCGTTTATTCCGATTTTTTTGCCTATAGCCGACATCGGCTTTTTTAGTATCTTCGATATAACGAACATAAGCGGGAATGCGCCCGCAAGTGTTATGCTCGCATTAAAGCAAATTCTCGCGCCCTCGTTTATGCTTTCAAACTTTTCAAACACCACGATTCCGGTGAGTGCGGTGAAAATACCGATTGCAAGTCCAATGGTTATGAGCGCTTTCATAAGAAATCCGAAAACTCTGAAAACGGTAACGCATATATCGGGTATAAAAATCAGCCCGAGAACGATTATAAGAGAGAGCAGGAGTAAGGGCAAAAGATTCAAAAGCAACGCGGGAATTGAGAGTCCGAGAGCTATGCCGCCAAAGAAGCAGCCGATAGGAATTGCCACAATGCCGCAAAGGAAACCGAAAAACAGCTCCTTATGTTGACTTTTATTTACAATTCCGGCGCCAAAGGGAATTGTGTATGAAATGACGGCGCCCATAATAGATGAAACCACAAGGGTGTTATACATTCCGATTTCCTCGCTTTTCATAACGGTCATCGAAAGGGGCGTGCCGCCCATATCGTTTGCGAAAATTGAGGCGGGAATTATAGATGGGTCGATATGAAAAATCGAATAGAAGCCCTCAAAGACGGGCATAAGCCACTCTCCGATTGCGGGGGCTATAATTATCATACCCACCATTGAGAGCGCCATAGGGCCTAGGAGATTGAAGCCTCGCTCAAATTCCTTGCCGAGCCCGAGCTTGTTTCCTATTATTCTGTCAAACGCACCGAGCAGGGCAAAGGCGAGCATAACGGCGGTTAGTGGATTCATAGAGCAACCTCCCGAAATCCGCCGCTTGTAAGAATGACCTTGGATTTAAATCCCGCCGCAATCAAGTATTCTCTCGCCTCGTCAAAATAGTAGTCGAGGAATAGTTTGTTGTGGCAATCAGAGCTTATCGTAACGCCAAATCCAAGCTCCTTTAAGCGTTTCAAAATTTCAATTTGCGGATAAAGCGAGCTTCGGTATCCGCGCGCCACCGCACCCGTGTTAACTTCAAAGAACGGAATCTTGCCCTTCAAGGCATCAGCTGCTGAAAATGCAAGATCGAGATATTCCTTTGTCGAGGTGTCGAGAAACTTTCCCAGCTCGTTATTTTTTGTCAAAATATCGAAATGGGCGATGATGTCAAACTTTCCGTAGCTTTCGGCATCTGCGAGCTGCTCGTAATATGCCTTTGCAAAGCGCATTGCGTCGCCGCCAAAGCAGGTGTTTATATAATTCACCGTTCCATCAAGGCTTATATCAAATCCGCGTTTTCCAATATCGGTATTAAGATAGTGAACTGCCGCCAATGTGTAATCGTATCCCTCGGGTGAGCAGTCGGAGAGCAGGTCGTATTCCATTCCCATAAAAATTTCGAGCTTGCCCGAAAATTCCTCTTTGAGCTTCGGGATTTCTTTTTTAAAGGCTTCTATCCTTTCTGGAGTTATTCCGAGCTTTGATGCGGAAACGTATGAATGCATAGAAAAGCCTAGGGAATCAAACCCGCGCTTTATCGCCTCCTCTGCCATTTCGCGCGGTGTATCCTTTCCATCGCAAAAGGTTGAGTGTGTGTGCAAATTCTGTTTATATATCATTTTGAACCTCGCGTTAAATTCGTGAATTTATTTTATCACAAAGCAATTTCAAAGTCAATAAATATAATGCGGAAAAAGGAAATTGCGGAGAGTCTTTCTCCGCAATTTTAATCCGTTATCAGATTCTGCTGTCAAGGTAGGCGCAAACCTCACCAACCGTGTCAAATTTAACGAATTCTTTGAACTTGAATCCGTATGAATCCTCAAGCTCCATTGCCATCATCATCATTGAAAGGGAATCAAATCCGAGGTCTTCCTTGAGCTTTGTGTCCATAGTAACCGTTGAGGTATCTATGTCAGGGAGTATTCTGTGAATTATTTTAACAAGATTTTCAAACATTTTGAATGTTCTCCGTTTCTATAGTTTTTGTGTATGCTCTTCTGCGTTTGTGTTGTCTTGCGGCCATAAATTTCCACTGCGCTATGAGGGAATCGTTCGTTTCGAGGTTGAGGTTGGTTTCGCAGCTTTCAACCGTTTTTTCGTTAAGCAAACGAATGGTTCTGTTTACAAGCACAGCGTTAACGCCCATATTCTGATACTCGGGGCGTACTGCGATAAGTCCAAGGTCCATAATCCGCGGTTTTCTCAAAATCTTGGAAATCTTTTTTATAGCGGGAAGCGTAAGTCTTCCGTGGCTCTTTTTAAGCGCAGGGCCTATGGATGGGAAAGAGAGTCCGAACGCAACGATTTTCTCGTTTTCGTCGCAAATAAGAACTGCGAATTTCGGTTTTATCAGCGGGTAAAAGCTTATAACAAGCTCGCGCTGCTCGGCTGGCGTTAGGTGCTGCAAGGCTCCGCAAGCCTTTAGGCAATCGAAAAACGCTTCCGAATATTTTTTGATGTATTTTCGGCGGGGAAGAGAGGAGTCCGCTACGTGAAGCTTGTTTAGCTCAAGCGTTCTTCTTTCCATCTTTTCAAGAAGCTCGTTTTTGTTTTTGGGAGCCTTCAATTCAAATTCGAGCCAATCGTAATCCTTTTTAAAGCCGAAATCCTCCATCAGTTTAGCGTAATATTCGTAGTTATACCACTCTGTAAAGGTTGCGTTTTCATCAAATCCCTCAACCAAAACACCGACTCTGTCAAGGCCTCTGTAGCCGAGAGGGCCGCTGATTGTGGTCTTGTTTTTTGTGCGTGCCCAATCCTCGAGCGCTCCGAAAAGAGCGCGACTGACGTTAACGTCATCGACCGAGTCGAATCTCGTGAATCGAATCTCTCCTCCGCTTTTCGAGTCCTTCGAGATGTGGCCTTGGATTCTTCCGACGGTTTTGCCGTCCTTTTCGGCAAGAAAGAATACCGATTCGTATTTTCTGTTGCTTTCCTCTTGCGAAAAAAGCTTTTTTTCCATTGAATAAAGCGGGGGAACGAAATAGGGACAATCCTTATAGAGCTTGAGCGGAAATTCGATAAACGCCTTTTGGTCGCGCTTCCCGCTAACCTCTCTTACAGTTATCATATCAGTCATCAAGCGACTCGTCTTCTCTGCGGAGGAAAACTATTTCGTATCCTGCGAGCCAAGGGCCGTTGTGGCAGCCGCTGACCGGTGACATAATAACGTCCTCGTGGTTTGTCTTGATGCCGTATTTCTCTTCCATTTCCTTGAGCATTTCGATGTATTTGGGGCCCGTATAAACGTGGAAGAGCACGTAATCCTCGGGCTTGCGGTCGCCTATAAGCTCAAGGAGGTATTCGCAAGTTCTCATAAGAGCCTTTTTGGGAGTTCTTATACTCTCAAGCGCGGCGCACTCGCCCTCTTGGTTGAAGTTAAGGAGGGGGCATATTTTGAGAAGCTGACCCATAAATGCCTTTCCGCCCTTAAGTCTGCCGTTGTAGATAAGGTAGTCGAGTCTTGCGTCCATTCCGATAAAGCGCTGATGGCGAATTGTCCAAGCGCTTTCTTTGAGGATTTCCTCGCTCGTCTTTCCCTCGTTTGCCATTTGCGCCGCTCTGATTGCGAGGTAACCCTCTGCAAAGCAGGTAATCTTGGTGTCAACAACGTGAATTTTTATCTTATCCTTGTACTGCTCTGCGAAAAGGCGAAGCTCGTTATACGTTCCGCCAAGCTTTGAGGAAATGCAGTATATGATTATTTCGTCGTATCCCTCTTCGATAGCCTTGTCAAAATGAGATGTGATTTCAAGCGCGGTGGGCATTCCCGTCTTGGGAAGATTGTTCTTGGGGTTCTCTATGGTTTCAAGGCGCTCGTAGAACTTAACGGGGTCAAGCTCGGGGCCCTCGAGGTATTCCTTTCCCTCAAAGAACATATGTATTCTGATAATGCCTATACCGAGTTTTTGATATCTCTCGGGACCGTATTCAATGCAGCCTGTCGAGGTGCAGAGGATCTTGATTTTTGACATAATATTTCTCCTTATTTATTTAGGTAATTTATTTGTTTATTTGTCGGCAAAAAGCTCTTTGTTTTCTGCAAGATTGAGAAGCATTCTCGAAATGTTGACGATTGCCGCCTCGCCCGATGAGCCTCTCGCCTTGATAACGGTCTTCTTCGTTCCGAGAATTATTCCGCCGCCAAGAGAGCTGAGGTCGTAGGTCTGCATCAAGTGACCCGCAAGCTTCATTATATCGTTGTTCTGCGTCTTCTTTGCATACTTAACTATGTCGGTGATAAGGCGCGTTGCCATACCTTCCGAAACCTTGAGCACCTGATTTCCCGCAAATCCGTCGCAAACGAGGACGTCGCAAGTTCCTGCAAGAGCGTTGTTGCCCTCAACGTTTCCAACGAAGTTGATTTCGGTGTCAGCCTTTAAAAGCTCGTGTGTTTCCTTAACGAGCTTGTTGCCCTTGGTAGGCTCCGCTCCGTTTGAGAGAAGCGCAACGCGCGGCTTTTCAATTTTATACATTCTCTGCATAAAGTCCGAGCCGAGATGAGCGAAGTGAACGAGAGTTGACGCGGGGCAGTCTATCGTTGCGCCCGTATCAACAAGGCAGGTGAACGTTCCGTCAGACGCGGGCAAAACTGCGGCAAGCGCAGGTCTGACTCTGTCCTCGCGGAGAAGATATCTTACCGAGCCTGCAATAACCGCACCCGTATTTCCCGCAGTTATAAGACCGTAAAGGTCATCTCTTGCCGAAAGTGCTTCAAGTGCCTTAACAAGTGAGGAGTCCTGCTTTTGAAAGAGTGCAACGGCGGGGCTGTCGTAGTTTGTTATTTCGTCCTTTGCGTCAAGGATTTCGTATCTGTCTTGGGGCATACCGAGTGCTTGTGCCTCTGCCTTTATAAGCTCCTCGTCGCCAACGAGAAGAACGGAGAGTGATTCGTGCGCCGCGAGAGCCTCTGCGGCTCCCTTTATGACCGTTTTGGCTCCCTTGTCCGAGCCTTTTGTGTCTATAACTATTTTGTAAGTGTTCATAGAAATCTCCTTATTCTATTGCAACGAGATAGTCGTAAACCTCAAGTCCGCTTTCATAAATATCAACGGTCAGGTCGGGATATTCGTCTTCTAT
>JAGBUD010000022.1 GCA_017630995.1 Clostridia bacterium | reverse complement strand
GCCGTCGGTGTTGTTTATCTGCAGGAATTCTCCGCCGCCGAGGTATACATAAAGAACGGTGCAGGTTTCGTTTGCGGAGTTAACGTATTTTGCCATTATTACGTCGCCTGCGGAAAGGTAATCCTTTCTAATTGCTCTTATGCGGTCGTTATTGGTTACGTTCGAGGCTTTTACGAGGTATCCGCCCGAAAGGTCCTCAATAACCATATCAGCAACGTCGGAATCGGGGTTGCAGCCTCTTGCGGTGATATCTATTATGTCAAGAAGAGCCGCCTCAACGCTTTCGTAATCAAAGATGTCAACGCCGAATACGTCCTTGTAAAGCTGCTTTGCCGCAAGAATCGGGTCGCTGAACTGCTTTGATTCGGAGATGTATTCCTTCGCCTTTGCTTTAAGCTCGTTAATCTTTTCCTCGCTTATGCCGGAAACGGTGTTGGTTATCTTGTTGAGGAGAAGTCCGTTAACGTTTCCAAGCTCGCTGCTGATAACAAGACCCTTTTGAGTCGAGGTAACTGTTACGGTAAAGGATATCTGAACTGTTGCACCCGCGTCAACGTCGCCAGTCCAAGTAACGTTTTCTCCATCAACGGTAACGCCGTCGGTTGCCGAAAGGAACGTTGTGCCATTGGGGATAAACTCGTTAACGGTAACGCCGGTGAGCTTTGAGGTGCCCTTGTTTTCAAGGATTACGGTGTAGGTAAGTGTGCTGCCGGTGAATACGGAGGTATACATGTTTGTGCTGACCGCCTTCTCTATCGAAAGAGAGGGAATAGTCATACGCTTCTGCATCTGCTCTGTGGGAGTAAGGTTTCTGTTCAAGGGGCGGAGAATACAGAAGCTCGTATAAGAGTCGCTCAAAAGATATCTTGTAGCCGTGGGAGTTTCGAAAAGGTTTCTTACGGTCTCGGTCAAGATATCGCCGTTTCCGAGCTGATCGTAGGATTCAAGGGGATTTGTGAGATTTTCCTCGTATGAGCCGCTGTTTGCGCAGTGAAGTATATTGCCGTTACCGACGTATATAAGCGCGTGACCCGTGCCGGACGTTTTTCTGTAAACGATAACGTCGCCAACCATAAGTCCCTTCTTGAGCTCGTCAAGAATTTCTTGCTTCTGCTCCTTTGAAAGATTCTTGTTTTCATAGTAAGCGTAAACGTCTATCGCGTTCTGATTTTCCATTGCGTAGGCATCAAAGTTCTTCGTTGTTGCGCCCTTTTCGGTTACGGAGTATGGAAGAACGTTAACTCCAAACGCATTGTAATAAACCGAATTAACGTAGCTTGAACAGTCGAGGAATATTCTGCGGTATGCGGTTGCGTCCTCGGGTGAGATGTTAACGTTTCTTCTTGTATTGTACTGATCGTAGTCTACCTGATATCCCTGATTCTTGTAGGCATACGCCATTTCAATAACGTAATCGTGGTTGGGTGCGTAAAGCGAAACGGAAACCCAGTCTGTTCTCAAAACGGTGAGGTTGAAGCTTTCGCTGTCCTCTCCCGTATAAACGCCGTTGAATTCACCTGCAACCCAAAGTCCGGGCATTTCGTCGGAGCCTGTCATATGTACTTTACTTTCAAGCCAAGTGCCCTCAAGGTTTTGGTCGGCAATTCTGATGAACTTGTCGGAAAGCTTCATTCCGTTTTCATCTTCAGCTGCGGAATTCATATGAATTCTGTATTCTGCGCCGTATCTGTAAATGAAGAAATTGCCCTTAATTTTTACGTAAGTGTTTGCTGCGGGAGCGCCGTTTGCAAAAAGCGCGGAAAGGTCGGCGGAGTCGTTAACGGTTACCGCTTTGTCGAAGTAATAAAGCGGGTAGTGTCCCGTGGAAACAACGGTTGTTGCCTTGTCTGCGTTGCTTTCAGCAAAAACGATGGACTTCGTGCCGTTTTCTACCGCAACGTTTGCGTAGAATGCAAGATTGTCACCGCTCGAGTATCCCTCTGCGTAAGGAACGCCGGAAAGGGTGATGAGATCCTCGGTGTTCTTATCCTTTATAAGATAATTTTTTGTGTTATTTGCGCCAATGAAATATCCAACGCAGTAGCCCTCAACGTAAATGAGCGTGCCCGCATTGTGCTTTGAAATATCGCTTACCTTTGCGCGAATAGCGCTTGAAACGGTAATCGGAATTTGAAGCGTGTATGTTTCGTAAGTAACCGTTACGGTGGTGTCGTTTGCTGTGAGCGGCTCGGTTTTATCGTGCGAATAATCGGTTACTATCGTCTTTGAGCCGTCGGTGTAAACCGCCTCGATTATAAGTCCGAGGGGATTGAACTTCTCGTTAGTGAAATACGATGTGGTTTTGGGCATTTGTGCCGCCTTTATTTCGGCAATAATGATTTTGGGAATTACACGTGTAACTTTTTCTTGGCAAAGCGTGCAAGTGTTTTCTTCCTTTCCATCAACCTTTTTGGTTGCCTTTTTTATAACCTCCCATTCGCCCGAAAAGCTGTGAGTGCATTCCTCGGGAGTGGGTTCGGGAGTCGGGGGAGGAGTTTCGTCGCCGCAAGCCGCGAATGCGAATGCAATGCCGAGCATGAGAATCGCTAAAATGAAAGTGCTTAAAAACTTTTTCATACTTTTCTCCAATTTATATTTTGTTTACTTTGTATTACATAGATTATACCGCAAAACGTCGGTGGTGTCAACAATCTTTTTCTGCTGTATTTTCTCCCGTGAGATAGCCGTATTTTCTGTGCAAGGCGAAAATGAAAATCACCGTTGTTGAAAATGCAAGAATTTCGGCGGCGAGCATAGAAAACCAAATTCCGTCAAGCTCAAAAAATATGGGCAAAATCAAAATTCCGATCGCTTGATAAACAAGGGTTCTCAAAAACGAAATCAGCGCGGACACAATGCCGTTGCTGAGCGCGGTGAAAAAAGATGAGCCGAATATCGAAAATCCCGAAAGCACAAACGAAAGCGAGAATATCTTAAGTCCCTTTGCGGTTATTTCGGAAAGCGCGGGGTCGTATCCGACGAAGATTTTTGAGAGCGGGGAAGAAAACGCAAATCCGACTATTGCCATAACTGCACCCATCGCCACGGTTATTATCGCACTGCAACGCAAAAGGTTTTTTAACTCGCTTTTGTTCTTTGCGCCATAGTTAAATCCAACTATAGGTGCAGTGCTGACCGCGTAGCCTATGAATATCGCTATAAATATAAATGAAATGTACATAATGACGCCATATGCCGCAACGCCATTTTCACCCTCGAGCTTCATAAGCTGATAGTTATAAAGAATTGTAACGATAGATGCGGAAATGTTGCTCATAAGCTCCGACGAGCCGTTTATTATCGCGTCAAAAAGCGCCCTTGAATATATTTTCGTGCTCGTCAGCCTTATAAGGCTTGAGTTCTTTGACGAAAAATAAATGAACGGCAGAAGTCCTCCGATAGCTTGGCTTATCGACGTTGCAAGCGCCGCACCGACAAGACCCATATCAAAGGCAACAACGAACAGCGCGTCGAGCGCCATATTCGCGCAGCCCGCAAGAAGAGTGACGAAAAGTCCGAGCTTTGGCTTTTCCGCAACGATGAAAAAGCTTTGGAAAAGATTTTGAAGCATAAATGCGGGCATCGCAAGAATAACGATTCGTCCGTATTTCACACAGCATTCCAGAAGCTCCCCCTCCGCTCCGAGAAAAATTGAAAGCGGTCTGATGAAAAGAGCGCCCAGCACTGCCGTCGTAATACCAACCGCAGCAGTCGTGTAAACGAAAAGCGAAAAGTATTTCTTGGCAAGCAGGGGTTGTCCCTCGCCGAGAGTTTTTGAAACGATTGCCGTTCCTCCCGCGCCCATCATAAATCCGAAAGCGCCTATTATCATCAAAATCGGCATTATCAGGTTTATTGCGGCAAATGAGGTTGTTCCCGCAAAGTTCGAAACGAAAAGCCCGTCCACAATGCCGTATATAGAAGAAAAAACCATCATTGTCATAGATGGTAGTGAAAAACGTAAAAGTCGTTTGTATGTAAAATGATCCGAAAGTTTTATTGCCATATTTTTGCCTTTCAATAAAGATGGGCTGTCGCATTTAGATATAACCGAATAAAAACGGAGAGAGGTATTGTGAAAACACAGTACCTCTTTCAAGTAAAAGCGTTTTTCGGGGAAATCAGAGGTTAAAACCTTTGCTTTTACTCAATTTTTGCGTTTTTATTCTGTTGCCACATCGCGCCTATCGGTGTATGTATACCTATTTTGGCGGAGAATGGAATTGTATTCGCTAAATCCGCCAGCCCGCGGGAATTTGACATAATCAGTCGCGCTCTTCTTCCTCTTCCTCCTCGGCGGCTTCGTCAAGCTCGTCGTTGAATTTGGAAACGTTTCTTGAATTTTGGAAATATGAATCGCCCGCAGCGCTCGTAAACGAGTATTCCTCGTCGTTTATGTCGTAAATGTTTCCCGAGATTTCAAGGCGCTTTCCCGCCTTGCAAAGAACGTCAAGGAAATCCGCAACCTCGAATTCGTCAACCTCAATGCCCATATCGTCGTTTGTGAACGTTAGCTCGCTCTTTTCTGCGTCGTCCAAATCTTTGAATCCGTCGGCATATGATATATATTCTGAGCTGACCTCAAAGAAATCGTCAAGCTCTCCCGATTTTAAAAATGATGCGAGCTTGCGTAGCTCCGCCTTTTCTCCCGCAAAGTTTATTTCAAAATAAATTTCTTCGTAAAGGGTCATTCTTTTTCTCCTTTGGATTAATAATGAAGCATTTTATAAATTGGCAAAGGAAAGTATAACATACAAGCTTGCACTTTGTCAATATTGATCATTATGTTATATATGTAAAAAACCTCCTGTTGACATAATCTTAAATGTATGATAAAATTAAGGTGCATAAAAGAAAGGAGCTTTTCTATGGAAAACAAGAAAACGGCTTTAAAAATTATTCACGTATCCGCAAGCGCGCTGTTTTTGGGTGCCGCAGTCGCTTCCTTCTTATTATATGCTTATATGGCATTTGGTTTCTTTGGCAATTTTTCTCTGCAAGGAACAGGGGAGGGCTTTGGCGATAATTTGGGAATAGGTCTTACGGTGGGCTTTGCCGCAGTATTTATGATAATTTTCGGCGTCGCTGAGCTTATCGCCTCGTTGGTCGGAATAATTTTGCATTCCTTTATTATAAAGGTGTGGAGCGGTAAGGTTCGAGTGTACGGAAAGGTCGCTTTGATAGTAAATATAGCGATGGTCGTCGTGTCCGCCGCAGCGTTTGTTGCTATGCTTATAATGACGTAACGCCTTATTACATAATAAATATAACGGATTTCGGGGAGCTGTGCCGTCGGTGCGGCTTCCTTTTTTGCATTTTAGTGAGCATTTTTTCGCTCAACGTTCGAGAAAAAATGAAAATATAAAAAATTTTTCAAAAAGGGGTTGACAAATCGAAATCAATAATGTATAATATACGAGCGCCTAATTCGAGGCGCGGAAATGCTCATTGAAAATTGAACAACATTGAAATTTTTTAGCACAAAAAGTGCGAAAGATCTCGTTAAAACACTTTGAAAAAAGAAACTCAAAAAAGTAAGAAGAAGCTAGAATAAATAGCTCTGAAAAAGGTATTAGCTTAACTCGAGAGAGTTAAGAGGATATACAATTTTTTAGAGAGTTTGATCCTGGCTCAGGATTAACGCT
>JAGBUD010000021.1 GCA_017630995.1 Clostridia bacterium | reverse complement strand
TAAAGGTATTCAGCGAAAACCTCCGCAATCTTCTTCTTGTTTCTCCCATAAAGGGAAAGACGGTTCTCGGTTATGACCCCGGTTACGGACACGGCTGTAAGCTTGCTGTTGTTGACAAAACGGGTAAGGTTATGGATACCGCGGTTATATATCCCTTCAGATCAAAGGGCAAGCCTGATGAGGCGGATCTCGCAAAGGCAAAGAACGTCGTTTTAAGACTTGTAAAAAAGAATTCCGTTGATATTGTATCTATAGGAAACGGAACCGCATCTCGTGAATCAGAGCGCTTCATTGCAGACACTCTCAGAGATTCCGAATGTCCCGCAGGCGTTAAGTATACGATAGTATCCGAGGCGGGAGCTTCCGTTTATTCCGCATCAAAGCTTGCAACCGAGGAATTCCCCGATTTCGACGTAATGCAGAGAAGTGCTATATCAATAGCGAGAAGACTTCAGGACCCTCTTGCAGAGCTTGTTAAAATAGAGCCCAAGGCAATCGGTGTCGGTCAGTATCAGCACGATATGAAGCAGGCAAGACTTACCGATGCTCTCGGCGGTGTTGTTGAGGACTGCGTAAACGCAGTCGGCGTTGATATCAACACTGCGTCGTATTCACTTCTTTCATACGTATCGGGTATAAATTCAACCGCCGCAAAGAATATCGTTGCTTATAGAGAGGCAAACGGCGAGTTCAAGAGCAGAAAGCAGCTTTTGAAGGTTCCCAAAATCGGAGAAAAGGCATTCACACAGTGTGCGGGCTTCCTCCGTATTCCCGGTGCTGCCGAGGTATTTGATTCAACGGGTGTTCACCCCGAATCATATGCGGTTGCAGAGGATCTTCTTCATCGCTTCGGTTTCACAACCGATGACGTAAGAAACAATAATCTTGCGCTTCTTCGCTTCAAGGCAGATCAGTATGGCATGACAAAGCTTGCGCGCGAGCTTGGCTGCGGTGAGCCTACCTTGATAGATATTATAAACGAGCTTGAAAAGCCGGGCAGAGATATTCGTGACGATGCTCCCGCGCCCGTTCTTTCAACCGACGTTCTTGAGATTGAGGATCTTAAACCCGATATGCTCCTCAAGGGCACTGTAAGAAACGTTGTTGACTTCGGTTGCTTCGTAGACATTGGAGTTCATCACGACGGACTTCTTCACATCTCCGAAATGAGTGACAGATACGTAAAATCTCCCTCCGATCTCTTCTCTGTTGGTGACGTTATTGAGGTTAGAATTAAGGACGTTAACGTTCAAAAGCAACGTATATCACTTACAAGAAAGGGTCTTGATACCCCTAAAAAATAAATAACGACTGTATCGGCTGTCTTTCGAGCTTTTTGAAGGACAGCCGATTTTTTCTTGAAAGGAATATTATGGATAGAAAAAGCGGCGTACTAATGCACGTATCATCACTTTTTGGCGACTATTCTATCGGTTCTTTCGGAAACGAAGCATTGGAGTTTATCGATTATATTTCTGCGGCGGGTTTTCACGCGTGGCAGATTTTGCCCCTATGTGTAACAGATGAATTTAATTCACCTTATAAATCACCGTCGTCTTTTTCTATGAATCCGTATTTTCTTGATCTTCCAACGCTCTATAAAAAGGGGCTTATCTCCCGCTTTGAGCTTGAATCGGCAAAAGGGACGGGAAGATATCTTTGCGAATATGAACGACTGAAAAGAGAGCGGATTTCTCTTCTTTTTCACGCTTCTCAAAGGGCAAAAAGCGACCTTGATCTTCGCTTGAAAATGGATTCGTTTTTTAGCTCTCACCCCATGATTGAATCTGCGGCAAGATTCCTTGCAAAAAAGGAAAACGGAGGTATTTTAACGGAGGAGTGGGAGTTTGCATGGCAGTTTATTCAGTTTGAGCTTTTTTCGCAGTGGTCTGAAATAAAGAAGCACGCCGCAAAAAACGACGTGCAAATAATAGGTGATATACCTATGTTCGTATCTCTTGAGAGTGCCGAGGTATCTGAATTTCCAAGCGAGTTTTTGCTTGACGGGGCAGGGCGTGCCGCATTCGTTGCGGGTGCACCTCCCGATTCGTTTTCCCCATTCGGTCAGTGCTGGGGAAATCCGCTTTATGATTATGAGAAAATGGCAGAAAACGGTTTCTCACTTTGGAGAAGCCGAATCAAATATGCGGCTGAGGTTTTCGATATCATAAGGATAGATCATTTTCGTGGGTTTGAAGCATTTTGGAGTATTCCCGCAAAAAGCTCTGATGCAAGGGAGGGGCGTTGGGTAAAAGCGGCGGGTGCGAAAGTCATAGACGCGATAAAAAGCGAACTTTCAGATTTTCCTGTCATAGCCGAGGATCTCGGTGAAATAACAACCGAGGTTCAAAAGCTCCTTTCGTATTCCGGTTTTATGGGAACAAGGGTGCTTCAGTTTGCACTCTCGGGCGAAAAAAGCTCGCCGCACCTCCCGCATAACTATTCCGCTAATGATGCCGCATACACCGCAACTCACGACAATAATACAACTCTTGCCTACGTTATGGAGCTTCCAATAGACACCCGTGTAACGTTATTTGAATATTGCGGATATAAAGGAACTGACGCGGCGGATGGAGTTAAGCATATTATTGATACGGTTTTGCGCTCAAATGCCGCTTTGGCGATTTTTCCTATTCAAGACCTTCTCGGCTTTGGGGCGGACACAAGAATGAACACACCCGGAACTGCAGTTGGCAATTGGGCGTATAGAATAACGCGGGAGCAGCTTTACTCGTTGAATCAAGGTGAGCTTTGGCGCAAAAACAATCTGTTTGGCAGAGTGTAGCTTTAAAAGAGTGGCGCGAAAATTTCCGCAAGAGCCTGCGTTATGCGTTTTGGCAAAAGAAAGGGGCGTGCGGCGCTTCTAAAAGGAGCAGACTCGGAAAGAATTTTTTCAACGTCCTTTGCGATTTGTGCAACGGTGTCAGTGCCAAAAATGCAAACCCCGCTTTCAAAATTATGCCATAGACTTCGGTAATCGAGATTGACAGAGCCCAAAATGGCATATTTTTCATCGGCGATATAGATTTTTGCATGCAAAAATCCCGGGGTGTATTCGTATATCTCAACTCCTGCGCGAATAAGCCTTTCGGCATAGCTTCTCGTCAGCAAAAAGGCGCTGTATCTGTCGGGAATAGAGGGGATTATTATTCTGACCTTAACACCACGGCGCACCGTTTCACAGATTGCGCTTACCATATCGCTGTCGAGTATAAGATATGGTGTTGTAACGGTAACGCACCGCTTCGCATAAAAAAGCAGACTTAATATTGCAAGTCTTGCATTTTTTTGCGTGTATATCGGTTGTGGTCCGTCGGAAAACGGAAGAATATATTCCGTGCTTTTCTTTTCGCTGTATCGGTAGTATTTTGAAAAGGACTCACATCTTCCGCAAATCAGCGAAAAGTCCGAAAGAAAAATATAGGTTAACTCGTTCGTTGCATCTCCCAAAATCCGTATTCCAACGTCTTTCCAAGCCTTAATACGCTTTTTTGGATTAATGTATTCGTCTGCAATGTTAATGCCGCCCGTGTAGGATATTTTACCGTCTATTATGGCAAGCTTTCTGTGATTTCGGTTATTCATTCCGCCGATAAAAAGTCCTCTCCGCTCTCTGAATGAAACTGCGTGTATCCCGAATTTTGCAAGCATTCGCTTAAAGCCTAATGGCGTTCGCGTAAGGCTACCTATTTCGTCCCAAATTATCCTAACCTCAACCCCGTGTAACGCTTTTTCTCTTAAAACTGCGAAAATTTCGCCCCAAAAGTGCCCTGTGGCTATGGTGTAGAATTCAAGAAAAATAAAACTTTTTGCGCCTTTTATGTCGGATAGGAGCAATTCCTTTTTCTCTTTCGCGCTTCCAAGATATTTTGTGTCGCAGCCGGAGTAGGCTGGGGTGTTTTGCGCCCTGCAAATTTCGCGGGCGATGGAGTAATCGTCCGTGTTATGAAGCGGCAGAAATGAATAAAACGCATCTCGCTTTGGCTTTTGGCGGGATATTTCTTCAAGCAGTCTTTTTTCTTTTTTGCTTGATTTGGGGTGATAAAATGTGAAATAGATGGGAATTGCAATGAACGGAACCGTCAGTATTAGAAAAATCCACGAGCATTTTGCGCTTGGTGAGAAATTCGAATTAAGCACCTTTAGCGCCAGGGCGCTCTTTAAGATAAAAACTACCGCATTAAAGCTGCGCAGCTGCTGATAAATTCTTGGCAGTAATAGAAAAAGCGATGCTCCGAAAATCAAATAAATCATCGCCATAATAAGAAATTTTAACGGAAAATATCTCTTGTTTTCATTCATGTTCTCACCGCCTTAATGGATATTATGTCGAAAAAATCAGTATTTATGTTTTATTTGGTAGCATAGAAATTTCCAAAGCAGAAAAATAATAATTTTTAAGGAAAAATTTTATAAAAGTTAACACAAGCGCGTTTTTATGTGTTATAATAAAGGAGAATTGATTATTTTTCGGGAGGAGCGGTATGTTTGGATATATAAAGCCCGTGCATAGCGAG
>JAGBUD010000193.1 GCA_017630995.1 Clostridia bacterium | reverse complement strand
TTCGCAATACAAGCTACCGATTAAGCCCCGGAAAGCTTAAAATCGAACTGAAAATTCTCAAACGAATCACCGTTCTCGGTCTTCCCTCCGCAATTCAGAGCGCGGCATTCAATCTTTCCGGCATGGTTCTTACGGGCTCGGTCAACGAGCTTGGCTCGGTTACCATATATGCCTTTGGCGTTTCAAATCAGATTGAGGCCATTGCATATAGTATTATGAACTCCTATCAGATTGCCGCGATGACGTTCACCGCGCAAAACTACGGTGCGCTTGAAATAAAGAGAATCAAAAAGGTTATACTCTACTCTCTTTTTTGGGTCACCCTTGTTGGAATTCTGATGGGGCAGCTTGTGCTTCTTCTCTCCGAGCCGCTCGCAAATCTTTACGTAAGCTCGGATAACGTCTTGAAGGCGGAAATAATCGAAGCAACGAAGCCAATGCTCGCGGTAATTCTTTACACCTATTTCCTATGCGGAATGATGAACGTTATGACGGGCGTTGTTCGCGGACTCGGCCATTCTATTCTCTCAATGGTGATTTGCGTTGCATGCGTCGTTGGCGGAAGACTTATTTGGCTATTGATAATTTATCCGCTTGAGCCTTTTTACAAGAACACATTTTGGCTGCTATTCGCGTTTCCGTTTTCTTGGGTGATTGCGGGCATAATTTTCACGTGTATTCTCATCGGACTTTGGAAAAAGCTCAAAAAGATGCATGAAATCAGTGAGCTATCAATGGCACCCCAAATGCAACGTTAACTTAAACACTTGCCAATTGAACCAAAACATACAAAAAGCCTCTTGCAGTAGGATAGAAATATCTACTGCAAGAGGCTTTTTATAAAGTTAAACAGAAATTCAATCAAATTATTTCATATTCCACCACTGCACTTTCAGATGGGTTTGCAATTTTAATGGCAAAGCCTTCAAAAAGCTCGCTTCCCGAAACGGTTGTTACCGTGGAATCATACTGTTCATCAGCAATGGTAAGCCTATACTTTGCACCCTTATCAACGTGAGGAAGGGAGATAACGTAAGTATCTTCATTGCATTTATCGCGTCTGAAAACAAAAACACAACCGCTTCGCTCGTTTTCATATCTCCAGGCTGCATATCCCGTTTCATCCAAGGTATATTCACTCATAGGATAAAAATCGCATGTTAAGTATTTCTTGCCGATTCTTGATGCTTCTTCAATAGCTTTTTTTGCCTTTTCAAAATCATAATCGGGATTTAGCACGTCAAACGTGCACGCAAGACCCGTTGTTGCCGCACTTCGAACGTGGTATGCAATCGGTTCCCATGCAGCGCAAGCATGATATTGCAGATATTCACCCAAAGCAAGCGTGTGGTTCTGACTCCACGTATACGTATGCGCCTTTTCGGTTGCGGGTCTGCAGGCAATATCGCTTCTCCAAAGCGGAGCTGCGCGGCGAATGGACTCAAAGTCTAGCCTGCGTCCGCCGCTGGCGCAATTGTCAATCATAAGAGTGGGAAAATCAGCTCTCAAAGCATCCCATAAGCGATAGAGACCCTCAATGTGCTTTATTTCCTTTAATCCCTGCCGATCCTTTTCATCGTTTGTCAGCCAGTACCCTAAAAGATTGATGTTACAGTCCTGACGATAAACGTCTATTCCATTGTCTAAAATAAAATTCTTCAAGGTGTTATAAAGCCAGCTCCATGCTGCCGGATTACCGAGATCGTAAAGTCTGGTACACGAGTCATCTGCCTCAAGCAAAAATTCCTGATGCTGCTCAAACAAATCGCTTCCCTTATAGACTCTTTCTGGCTCGAACCATAAAAGAAATTTCATATTTTTCTCGTGCACTGCATCCGAGATAGGCTTTAAACCGTTTGGATATCCCGCTTCAAAGGTGTAGTTTCCAACTCCGCGCGGAAAACCAAGCTTAAACCATGCCGCATCCAGCCATAAGGTGTCTAAATATTCGCATTTTGCGGCTGCGGCAAGAGTTTTCAATTGACCTTGCTCCGTGGGCCATTCAGGACACTTGCCATAAAAATAACGGTCATAAGGCTGAATTGCAAACGGGAGCGTTTCCTTGCCTGTTTGTCTTACCGCATTAAAATCTCTGAATTGAATTTTCTTAAACAAGCGTCTTAATGCACACGGCTCCTCACCTTCTAAAAGGAAGATTGAAGCACATCTTACACTTTCACCCGGCTTCAAGTAAAAATCTGCGTACTCAAGACCCGCGGACACGTTTACCGTATTTTTTCCGGGTGTGAGATTATAAATCCACTGTCCCGTCCAGCCAATAGCAAATAAATATGCTTTTTCTCCCGTGTCAATATCGAAAAACGGAAAGCCCGTGGTGCAGGAAGAACGTCCGCCGTTGGGTTTTGCCGTGAATGGAGCGAGTATGTTTTTTTGAACCGGTTCAAAGCTCTTTATAGAAGCGTTGTCCCCCTTTAGCGTGTGGAGCTTTACGGTCTTGGTTGCGTCAAGATCCACGTCCAAAGTCCGTATATTACTGATTTGCCCCGAATTTTTCTTCCCTGCATTTTCAAAAGACAGAGTCCATAAGCTATATTCGTTTTTTGATTCAAAGAAAATATAAGCCTTTAAACCGTTTTGCTCAAAGCAAAGCTTGCCGCCCTCCGATTTCATTTTCGATGGAACTAATGAAATTTTTTGGTCGTCCAGATAAAAAGAAGCTATCTGATAATCTGTTTTTGAATTAATCATAGAAAAAACTCCTTGCATTTTTTATCAGTCCGCAAGAGCCTTGAAGGCGGGGAGAGAATTAACTATTCTTGCTTCATCGACACAGTAAGCAATACGGACGTATCCCTTTACTCCAAAATCGTCGCAAGGAACGACGAGGATTTCCTTCGCCTTTGCTCTTTCATAAAAGGCAAAGGCATCGCCCTCGGGAGCCTTTACGAAGAGATAGAACGCGCCGTCGGGCTTTACGCACTCGTAGCCGTATTCGGTAAGGGCACCGTAGAGAATATCTCTGTTCTTCTTATAAATTCCAACGTCAACCTTTGCGCCAACGGTTTTCTTTATTACCTGCTGGAAAAGGCTGGGGGCGCACACGTATCCGAGGGAGCGGCCCGCACCGCAGATCGCAAGGTAAACCGACCTTGAATCCTCCATATCGGGATTAACCGCTATGTAACCGATTCTCTCTCCCGGGAGAGAAAGCGCCTTTGAATAGGAATAGCAAACTATCGTGTTTTTGTAATAATTCATAACGTAAGGAACGCTTATTTCGTCAAAAACAAGCTCGCGATACGGCTCGTCGGCAATAAGGTAAATTGCATGTCCGTATTCGGCTTCCTTTTTCTTCAAGACCTCGGCTATTGCTTTAACCGTTTCTTCGGTATAAACGACACCCGAGGGGTTGTTCGGGGAGTTCATTATAACCGCCTTGGTATTCTCGGTTATTTTGCTCTCAAAATCCGCGACGTCAACCTGAAAGGTCTTTTCCGCGGGCGAGGAGATAACGAGCTTTCCGCCCGCATTCTCAACGAAAACTCTGTACTCGGTGAAAAAGGGAGCAAAGACAACACATTCCTCGCCCTCGTTCATAAGCGCGCGAAGCGATATTGTGAGAGATGCCGCCGCACCGCACGTCATATAAAGATTATCGGCAGAAAGCGACGTGCCAAATCTTTCGTTTATATCCTTTGCTATAGCATCTCTGGTGGCAAAATCGCCCTGCGCCGAGGTATATCCGTGGAGCGCAACCGAGTTTTCGTTCTTGATGAGGTCGGTTATTGCCTCGCTGATTTCTGCGGGAGGCTCAACGCTTGGATTTCCTATGCTGAAATCATAGACGTTTTCCTTGCCAATCTCTGCCGCGCGGGTTTTGCAATATTCGAATATTTCTCGAATTATGGAACGCTTGCTTCCCAAAGCATACATTTTTTCGTTAAACATAATTTATCCTTCAATCATCAACAAATTCTTTGCGTTTTCGCAAAATATTTTTTGCTCTGTTTCCTTGCCAAGAGAAAAGCTCTTTAGTCTCTCGACGTCGGCGCTTTGGCTCTGCCACGGGCTATCAGAGGCGAAAAGTATCTTGTCCTCGCCGTGCTTTTCCACCGTCCTTGAAAATCCCGCCGCGTCAAAAAACGCAAGGACGTAAGACGTGTCAAAATAAACGTCCTCTCCTGCGAGAACGTCATAGACCTCGGAGAAAAGCTGATTTCCGCCCATGTGAGCAAGAACGAGCCTATCGTAACCGCCTATTTTTTCGAGAAGATTCATAACTCTTCTCGGCGTGCATTTTATCGGCTGATTTGGAAACGCAACGTCAAATCCCGCGTGCGTTACCGTTATAAGACCGAGCCTTTTTGCCTCGGCAAGAATACGCACGTATCTTTCGTCGTCGAAGAAGGCGCCTTGATAATCGGGGTGTATTTTTATTCCCAAAAATCCCGCTTCCTTAACCGCGAGAAGCTTCTCGCAGAAATCCTCGTTATCGGGGTGTATACCCGCAAAGGAGAGGATTCTTTTTTCTCCGAAATCGGTGCTTGCTGTTTCCTTTGCAAATTTTAGAATACCGTCAAACTGCGCGGGCTTTGTGACGACGGG
>JAGBUD010000192.1 GCA_017630995.1 Clostridia bacterium | reverse complement strand
TTTTTATCTCGTAATCGGGCGCTTTTTTTAACACGCTCCCCGCCTTGACACCTATGTAAAGCTCGCGCACGTCGTGATAAAGAGGAAAATTTATAGTGCAGACTCTCTCACGAGAATCGGCAAAATCCGACACTCCGTCATATCCGCCCGAAATATTATATGGCGGTACAAAAGTATGCTCGTATCTATCTCCCTCGCCCTCGTTTACGTAGAGGTCAAAGCCCGCTTGCCCGCTCGGCGCCATATGCCCAAGTCCAAGGCTGCGCTCCTGCACCGTTTTGATTACAACGTAGGGGCTATCGGTTATAAATCTGACTCTTCCGCCGGCGGTTGAACGCGAGTGATGAAGAACACCGCCATTTACGCTTTCCGCAACGGCGCGCGGAACCCTTGTCCAGCCGTTTTCGTAAAACACGCCGTGGATAGAAACGGGGGCATTCTTTATATCAAAGAACACAAGACCATCTCTTTTGACGTCAGATTCAACCTTTAGATTTTTATCTATTTCGGAGATATTCATTTCAGTTAAACCTTTAATTGATAATTTAAGACTATAATTAAAGAACCTTTACAACGTATGCCGCTATCGTTTTTGCATATTCGAGGAGCTTTTCGCACTCGATAAACTCGTTAGGCTGATGAGCGCCGCCCGGGAGGCTGAAATCTCTTCCGCCGCCGTATGCAAACGCTTGCGCACTTCCGTATTTTCCTATAACCGAGAGGTCGGAAAGGCAGGAGCCGCAAACGTTGGGGCGCTTACCGATTGCCTCGTTCATAGCGTCGGAGAAATCGGTGATTGCCTCGCAATCGGGTGCGCAGCTGACGTAATGGAAAAATCTCGTGTGGGGGAAGAATCCGTCACCCTCTATTCCAAGGGGCGCAAGGCGCTCGTTGAGTATTTTCTCAAACTCGGCAAACTCCGCATAGATTTCTTCCTTTGTTTTTACTGTATAGTAGGTAAAGTGAGCCTCGCCTCTGCCAAGGTCCATTCCCGCATTACCCGCCTTAATGCCCATATAGCGAAGACTTGTTTTGGGGATTATCGTTCCCTTGTAGTAGGGGTTTTCTTCCATTTCGGTTTCTCTGTTCTTGCGGAATTCTTCCATAACCTCAAGGATTACGGGAATTGCCATAGCGGTTTGCTTTGCGCTGTCAACGGTGTTCTTGGTATGGAAGAAATACTTTGCCTCTTGACCGCCCGAGGCGCAGTTCCAAATTTGATTTTGTCTGCCGTCCATATTGACGATTCTGTTCGAGGGGTATTTGAGTGAAGCTGCAAGCGCGCCGTGCGATCCTCCGTATTCTTCATCGCAATATGCGCTGAAAACGAGGTTGCGGCGAGGCGCAAATCCCTCTTCTTTAAGGAGCTTTATTATGAAAAGCGCGGTTGCAAGCGCGTATTTATCGTCACACGCCCCCCTACCGAATATCTTTCCGTCTAGAATCTCGCCCGAAAGCGGCTCAAAATTCCAGTTTGCCAAATCTCCGATAGGAACGGTGTCTATATGTCCCATAAGCATAAGCTCGTCCACGTTTTCCGCACCGCGCCAGCGAGCAGAAACGTTATATCTGTTTTCAAGCGCTCTGCCATCTACGTAATCGGGGTGCTGCTCGAAGCCCTCGATTTCAAGGGGGGTGTAAAGCTCGCTTTCAAGCCCCATATCCGAGCAAAGCTTGTGTATATGGCGGGCGAGGGTTTCCTCGTTTCCGTGGGTCATAAAGTTCTCGGAATTGATTTTTACAAGCGAGGAAAGAAGCTCGTAAAGCTCGTTTTGTCTTTCTTCTATTAAATCAACTATTCTTTTGATTTCCATTTTTTATACCTACCAATTTTATTTTTATGTGTTTTATATGCCAAAGCGTTCTTTTGCCTCTTCCCTTTTCGCTTTAAGGAAAGTCTGCCAGCTATTTGCATCAATAAAAGGATTTTCAACCTTGCCGATAAGCTTCACACGCTCCTCGTGGTTATTATTTGCAAGGTGGTTTCCGAGGTGAATATCAACGCGCTCATCAATCACGCGCTCAATGCCGCGCACAAAATCGGTGCGCAGAGAGGTTGGGAGAGAATATTTCTCCAAATACCAATCAAGCAGCGAATTAAGCCCCGCGCCGCCAAACATTCCCGCGCGGTATTCCTTGCCTCCATCCGTAACGTTAAAGAAGAAAGAAAGCGTGCCCGCGGTGTGACCCGGGGTTGAAACGAATTTAAAGCAGCGACCTCCGATTTCGATTTCGTCACCGTCTGAAATTATAACGTCGGGCAGAAAGGCGCCCTCGTATTTCATATCGAATTCGTTTGTCCACTGAAGCTCGTTATTTCCTCTTACGGTTTCCTCATCGCCCTTGCCGATATAGGTTTTCGCACCCGAAATTTCAACGATTTTTTTAGTGCAGCCGACGTGGTCGATATGACCGTGGGAATGTATTATATGCTTTACGTTTTTGACGTCAAAGCCAAGCTCATTAAAATTATTGAGAAGAAAATCAAGGTCGCTCGGCATTGCGGTGTCAATCATTATAAGTCCGTCACTCGATTCAAGAATCCAAGCAGGATAGCCTTTTGTTCCTACGTAATAAAGCCCGTCTGCGTATCTTATGGGTGAAATTTTCGATTCGTTCATTTTGCCTCCACTGTATAAATCAGATATACTCTTTGATTTTTGCGATAAGGTTTCTTGCGTAATGCTCGTATCCCTTATCATTGGGGTGAAGACGCAGGTCGGAATAGTATTTCGGGTCGTGCGGAACAAGGTCGATTCCCGATATGAAAATAACGTTATCGAGAGAATCCGAAATGCTCTTTATCTGCTCCTCGATATCAAGAAAGGAGGAGAAATCAGATTCCTTTTCGGTGTCCGCTCGCCATATTGGTGAAATGGCAAATATTTTGGAATCGGGATAGTTCTTGGAAAGATTTTCGTAAAATCCGCGTGAATCGGCAAGAAATTTTTCCTTGTCGTTTGCCGACCAATCGTTCGTTCCGTATGCAACCGTGATGTAATCGGGGGTAAAGTCATTCTTTATCGCTGCAAGGCTCGGCTGAAAAACCTCACCGCCAACCCCCTTATTATACCCCTGTGCGCCAAGAGCGCGCGCCGTGACCGTGGCGTATTTACGCGAGGGGAGCTGTGCGTCGTATCCGTGGGTTATCGAATCACCGTAAATGAGCATTTTCTTCTGTGCCTTAACGGGAGAGAGAAAGCTTGCGCCACAAAGCTCAAGCTCGCAGATGCGCGTGTCAACAAATTGCGGCAAAACGATTCTGACTCTTTTAGTTCCCGAGCCAAGCTCAAACCTACCCGAAAACTCACCGAGCGGGAGCATATCGTAAAGGTTTTCAAAGGTTACCTCATAATCATAATTCTTGATAATTCCGACGATTTCGTCACACGAGTGCACCTCGATGGCATAAAATCCTCTTGTTGAGCCCGTGCTAACCGTCTTTCCGAGAAGCGAAACGGCACTCGCGTCGGTTTCAAAATTCATCTCAATTCCCGCCGTTGAATACACCTTTGCCGCATGGCGAGTGTTTTTATAAAAATCAAGCTCCTGCTCGTTGAATCTGAAAAAGCGATATTCTCCGTCCGAAAATTCCACCTTTACCGCACCGCAGGTAACGTCCTTAATTTGATCAAAATTTAATTTCATAAAGTCACCTTTATTTTTAAAATTACACTACTAATTTTAAACTTAAATTTCCGCTTTGTCAAGTCAAAAAACAGAGAAAAGTAAAGAAAAAGAACGGCACATCGCACACTTTAGGGAGACCGTTCTTTTTCACGTCTTATGATAAATCCTATCAGTTATTCTAAAAGTAGGGTAATTAGCGCAGATTGCTTTTCATGCGGTAATCTGCGAAAAAGAGAAACAATCTCTTTTTCCGAATTGCTTAAAATCTCAATATACTCGTCCTCCATAAAAAATTGGGCAAGCGTGATTCCGAAAGCACCGCAAATGCGTTCTAACGTATCAATTTTAGGCGGGGTATCTCTGTTGATAAACGAGTTAAGTGTTGAATGTGTGATATCTGCTTTTTGGGCAAGCATGTAGGTTGTCCAGCTTCGTTCTTCGCAAAGTTTTAAGATTTTCTTATTTATGTTAACCATCTTTTGCCCCCCTGACATTCTTTATTTTATATTACTATATATTAGTATATAACGCAAATGAGAGTTTTTTAATCCGCAAAAGCATTGACATTTTTACGCATTTGCGTTATAATTTGAGTAAAATCAACCAAGAGTTGCAAAATACAACCAATGGATTGTTGCACCTATTTGTGTTTTGTGGCAAAATAAAAGCACATACCGGTAACATTCAAACAAAAGGAGAAAAACGCATTAATGACACTTGGACAAAAACTAGCAGGATACAGAAAGCTATCCGGAATGACGCAACAACAGCTGGGCGAGCATCTGAACATCAGCGCGCAGGCAATTTCAAAATGGGAAAAGGATTTAAGCGAGCCTGCACTCGCAACTCTGCGTGCTTTAGCAGAATTCTACAAAGTAACCGTTGACGAAATACTTGATTTAAATTCAGGATTTTCAGACTTTGGCGCGGGCACGCCCGGCGTTAATGAGGATAAGGAAGAAACCGAACAAGCAGAATCACCCAAGGCACCCGAGCTTACTACGATAGGATTTTGCAAAACCTGCGGTATAGTCGTTACCGAAGAAAATTTAGGTGCAAAGTCACCCGCGGTTATATGCAAGGACTGCCAAGAGAAAGAAAGATTAAGACAAATAGCCGCCGAAGAGGAAGATACAAGGCGCAGAGAAGAAGAACGGCGGCGCAAAGAAGCTGAAATTCGCTTCAACCGCCATAAGAGAAAAAAACGCCGCACCCTTGCATTTATACTTGCGGGTATCATAGCGGCAATTTTCCTTGCAATTATGATTTACTTTATGACCACACTCTTCACACCCGGAATTCTTGGATTCACGTTGGTTGGCACGTATGCGGTTTTCGCATTTATCTTTGCTTTTTGCTACGAAGATTATTTTATCCGTGACATAGTTTTGGATTGGGCGATGAGAAGCTTGAGGTGCCCCATGCTGATATTTACGTTTGACCTTGACGGATTTTTATGGCTCGCAAAAATGAAAATACTCTTTTGGCTTATCGGAATAATTTTCAGCATTGTTGTTGCAATAATCGGCATAACGTTAGGACTTATCTGCGCACCATTCGTGTTCCCGTACATACTTTACAAGGAACATCAAAAAATACTTACAGGAGAAGCCTTTAAGGAATAAAATTATGAAAAAACTGATATTTATACTTTCCATTTGTCTTTCTATAGCCTTATCCGTTTCGTTGGTTGCTTGCGGAACATCCCAAAATACACCGCCTAATAGCGATCCCGAGCAAAGTGAAACTCCCGAAACTCCCGAAACTCCAGAAACTCCAGAAACTCCCGAAACTCCAGATACTCCCGAAACTCCAGAAACTCCAGAAACTCCAGAAACTCCAGATACTCCCGAAACTCCCGAAGAACCTCAACTAAAGGATATAACAGGAGTAAGCTTTTCTAACGCAAGCTTTACTTTTGACGGTACCGAAAAGGAAATCACCG
>JAGBUD010000020.1 GCA_017630995.1 Clostridia bacterium | reverse complement strand
TGCGACGTTACCGTAAACGGGGTCGTCAAGGGCAGTGTCGGCACGCCCGGAGAGATCAAGGGATATTTCAAATCGGGCAAAACGGGCGCGATGATAAAAAACAGCGAGTGCGGCGTTTACGGCGTTTTCACCCACTGCCCCACCGACATTGAGCCAATGCCGATCGCCCTTCGGGGCGAAGTGCGCGAGGGCGAGGCATATATTCTTTGCACGCTCGATCAAACGAGCGGCATTCAAAAATACTCCGTCAGCATCTCGAATATCAACCGCGGCGCGCAGTCGGGCAAGTGCTTCACCGTTAAAATAACCGATCCGCGCCTGATCGAAAAAACCGGCGGAATCGTTCAGGGTATGAGCGGCAGCCCCATCATTCAAAACGGCAAGCTCGTCGGAGCTGTTACCCACGTTATGATAAATGACCCGACCACGGGGTACGGTATTTTCATTGAAAATATGTTAAATGCCGCGCAAATGCCGCAGGCGCGGGCATCGTAAAGCAACAAAACAGGAAAATATATGAAAAAGTTGTCCCTATTTGAACACACTCCGCGAGTGAGTTATAATAGGGACAACAGTATTTTGTCCGAGTGGTATTCAATTTCGATCGAAAAGGTGTTGTCACTATTATAACACACTACCCTCTCTTGGACGATACCTAATATGTCTATAATGCGGACATTGCCTTTTCTCATTTTGACGATCTGTATTTTTTGATAAATTGCGTCGGTGTAATTCCCATATATTCCTTGAATTGCCGGCTGAAGAAATAAATATCGGAAAAATTACAAAGCTCGGCGATTTGCGAAACCGTGTAGCGTCCAAGGCGCAATAGGTCGCACGCATGGTTTATCTTTAGCTGAATTATATATCTCTTTGGAGAAATGCCGTACTTTTCTTTAAAGAGTCTTTGAAAATATGATTCGCACATATCCGATGAGGCCGCAAGCTCTTCAAGAGAAATCTCTTTTTTTAAAAACTCGGTATGCATAAGAGATATAGCGGGGGCGATTTTATCAGAGTGCCTTTTCGGTGAGCGATTTTCCTTTTTTATCTCTGAAAAAATACGGTACAAGAGTGACATTGCCTCGAAATAATAGCCTTGCTCCTTACTTACCCAAACCGCAAAAATTCGCTTAAAAAGAGATGATAGTTTCTCGTTGTCAACCGCATTGATTACGAAAGCCACGTCTGATATAGGGCGGTCTGTGTTAAAAAATATATCAATGCACTCGCCTCTTTCGTGGCGGAAAACCTCATATTGAGTAACCTGCCCCTTCGGCAGAAATCTGACGTTTCCCGAGGCGTTGTCAAGCTCTTTTCCGTTAAAATACACCGTGGAATGTCCTGAAAAGTTAAAAATCAGTTCGTTGCTTTGTAAATCGTGCTTGAAGGTTGTTATCTGCTCGGGATACTCGTCTTTTCCAACCATAATTACACGTTTTATATCGGTGACTATAAAATCGGTTTCCATTTTCGCCCCCCTTTTTTTATAGATTTTAGCATTAAATCGCAATTTTGTCAATGTTTAGCGCAATATTTGTACGTAAAAGTACAAAAATGCCGTATTCTCTATTGCTTTTCACCGTCCGTTCGATATACTGATAGCGGAACTACTTTTCGGAGGTGTCAAAATGACAGAAAGAATACAAAAGCTGACCGAGCTTACTCTTGCCGGAAAAATGTACGCGGAGGCAAAGAATACCGAGTTTGAAAGAAACGATATTTTCCTCCCCGAGTGCGAGCGAGACGTAAAGCGCATTTGCGAGTATATTCTCAATCAAGAGCCGATAATCACCGAGTATCAGCGGCTGACGGGATTTTTCAGATTTGACGGCTCGGTCGTCGGAGCTGCTTTCGACCGTTCGGGCCACAAGCACACCAAAGAGCTTATGCAAAATTTCTATTTAAAGCAGGTTGACGGACTTCACGTTCTGGAGTGGCAGCACGCCACGGCAGACTACAAAAGAGTACTTGAGGTAGGAATTGTCGGAATTATCGACGATATTGACCGTTCGCTTGAAGCTCATACCGACAAGGATGAACGCGAGTATCTTTTAGGGCTTAGAAAAATCGCAGAAACTCTTATCGCTTGGTGTGAAAAATGCTCGGCGAGGGTGTCTGAATACGCCAAGACGGTAGAAAATGAAGAATATCGCAAAAACCTTGAAAAGCTTTCATGGGCACTTTTGAGCTCTCCGAAAAACGCGCCTACAAGCTTCTACGAGGCGTGCCTTACGATATACGTTTGCTTCTCCTGTGCCCTTGATAGCGTAGGCACGCTTGACAGATACCTTTCAAAGTTTTATTTTGCCGACCTCGCGACAGCCAGGATAACAAGAGATGAGGCGGGAGAATATTTACAGGAATTATTCCTTATGCTTCAGGCGGCAACCCCCGCAACCTCGGCTAATTTCACTAGAGGCGGTGAATCTCATTTCTGCGTCGGCGGATATCTCCCCGACGGTAGCGATGCTTACAACGATCTTTCGGCACTCATTTTGGAATCCCTCACAGATCTGCCTACCTATATTCCGCAGGTAACCTTACGCTGGACGAAAACACAACCGAAGGACGTGCTGCGCTTTGCCATGGATCTCGAAAGAAAGGATAAAAACAAACGTATCGCCTTTCAGAATGATGAGAAGAGGATACAAGCATATACCGAAATTTGCGGATTTACATACGAAGACGCGGTAAGCTATACCACTGTCGGCTGTAACGAGCCTGCCTTTCCCGGTGGAATTGTCGGTGCAACATCGAAATTAAATCTACTCAAATCAATGGAAAGAGTATTCCATAATAACTATGAGGAAATTGCGGATTGCAAGAGCTTTGACGA
>JAGBUD010000191.1 GCA_017630995.1 Clostridia bacterium | reverse complement strand
CTTACCGTTCTCGACACCAAGAAAACCAACGGTATTTATATTCACGAAATCAAAATCGAATCGGGCAAGATCTCTCTTGGAGATACTCTTACTCTTAAGGTAGACCGTGAGCGCCGCTTCGCAATAAAAAGAAATCACTCTGCATGCCATCTTCTTCAGGCGGCTCTCAGAGCTGTTCTCGGCTCACACGTTGAGCAGGCGGGCTCTTACGTTGATGAAAACAGACTCCGCTTTGACTTCTCTCACCTCGCACCCATGACGCGCGAGGAGCTTTGCGAGGTTGAAGCTATCGTTAATGCCAATATTCTTCTTGCAGAGGGCGGCAACACAACAGTTACCGACCCCGAAAACGCAAGAAAAATGGGAGCTATGGCTCTCTTTGGAGAGAAATACGGCGACTCCGTTCGCGTTGTTGCTATAGGAAATTCGAGCCTTGAGCTTTGCGGCGGAACTCACGTTTCCTCCACGGGCGAAATCGGTCTATTTAAGATTATTTCCGAAAGCTCCGTTGCGGCGGGAATCAGAAGAATCGAGGCAACCTCGGGTCTTGGCGTTTTGAATCTCCTCTCCGAAAAGGAAGAGCTTATAGTTGATACTGCAAAGGAGCTTAAGAGCCCCGACGTTCATTCGATAGCTAAAAAGGCAGCAAGCCTTCAAGCTGAAATGAAGGAAACGAAAAGACAGCTCGAAAGCCTTAACTCCAAGCTTTCCGAAATGAAATCAAAGGCAATGCTTGATTCTGTTAAGGAAATCGGAAGCTTCAAGGTTCTTTGCGAAAAGGTTGAAGCTCGTCCCGATGAAGCGCGCGGACTTTGCGATTCGTTCAAATCACGCTTTACAAACGGTGTAATCATTCTTGCGGCTGTTCTTGACGGAAAGCTCAATTTCGTTGCAGCAGCGGGAGCAGATGCCGTTAAGGCGGGCGCGCACGTTGGAAATATCCTCAAGGAAATCTCCGCAGTTTGCGGCGGTAAGGGCGGCGGACGTCCCGACAGCGCGATGAGCGGCGGTAAGGATATAGACAAGGTTTCCGACGCACTCAAGCTCGCAGAAGACATAATCAAGGCAATATAAAAATAACGCGCCCCAATGGCGCAAATAAAACAACAGTGAGGCGAACTGTGTTATCCTTAACGGGTAACGCGCAGTTCGCCTCACTTTTTATATTTTATTTTGCTTTCCTTTTATAAAATAATAAACCGAAAAGCATTATCACACTGAACACTATTAAATAGTAAACAGCCTCAATCTTATAAGAATAAAAGGCGCAGAAAACCATAAAGACACACGCAACCGATGCAAGCGAGGGGATTATAAATCGCTTAAAGACACCTAAATCCTTGCCCGTTTTCATTATATAAATAAACACGGGTATGCATGACGCGTAAAAGGTTATTATCGGAAGCTCGTCGTTTTCAAATGATAAAAACGCGGGGAGAAATCCCTGTATAAATCCAAGCTGCCATTGAGAAAGCCAAACAAGGCAAGTAATTATTCCAAGTATTGCGGACGGAATCGGCATATCCGTCTTTTTATTAACCCTTGAGAAGAAAGAGGGGCAGATACCGTTTCCTCTTACAGCAAGAGAATACATACCTCTTGACGTTGCAAGGACAAGACCGTTCATCGTTCCTATGCAAGAAATTATGATGAATACGTATGCTATCGTGCCAAACACTTCACTGCCGAGTATTGCGGAAAATGCTATTCTCGGAAGCTCATCGCCCGCCTCAATTATTTCCTCCGTGCTCAAAGCACCCATAATACCGAAGAAATAGAGAACGTAAACGGATATTATGATAATCGCGCCAAGGAAAAGCGCACGAGGAAGATTTTTCTTTGAATCCTTTATTTCGGAATTTATCGTTGTGGCAAATATCCAGCCCTCATAAGCAAAGGCGAATGCAACAATAGCGGCAAAAAGACCGCCGCCCTCACCGCTTTGCGAAGCGAACGACGAGGATAAATTTGACACGGTTGTGCCGTTTATCAAGCCAACCGCAGTTCCAACTACCGCCATTATCAAAATGGGAACAAGCTTTATGACCGTTGTTGAAACCTGAAACATACCCGAAATCTTCGGTGATAAAATATTAAATGCCGCCGACAAAACGAGAAGCGCCGCAGCAAGCACGTAATGAAACCACCAGCCGATATTTATTTTAAAAAGATAAATTATATAGTTTGCGGATATCCACGAAAGACAAGAGGTTATCGTGGGATAAAAAATAGAAACGGCAAACCAGCCCACGACGTAGGCATAAAGCGGGCCTCCCGCGCTTTCGGCATAATCCACCATACCGTTTACTTTATCTATTTTAGAGGCGAGAATTGAAAACGCAAAAGCGCACACAAGCATTACAAGACCGACTGTAATTACGGTTAAAATACTTTTAATCATATTTCCGCCGTTATTATGAAGAACGTCCGATGCTTTAAAGAATATTCCCGAGCCTATAACGGTTCCGACAACCATGCTTATGGCGGTTGGCAAGCCGTATTTTTGATGAGTTTTGTTTTCCAATTTTACTTCCTTTTAAATTAAGTTAACTTGCGGAGTCCATTTTGAATAATTCGGTCAGCACCTTTTGAAGCTCTTGAACGATAGATTCTTCCATAAAAATGCTTCCGAGAATCATAAAGACACCTATAACGAAGCCTATTATTCCAAGAACGACTCCTGCTATACAAAATCTATCGAAAAAGCCGAGATTTTTTCTTGCTATAATAGCAAAAACCACTGCACATATTCCCAATACAACGGAAGAAAAACCGAAATAAAAGAAAATGAGAGAGAGTATTCCGCAAACCAAAGCGGCAACAGACCAGCCGTACGTTTTGCGTTTGCCGTTTACGTCAACGGTTTTAAAGACATAATCGTTTTCGTTTATTTCATTCTTATCGAAATTATCGCCGTTCATATAAACCTATCCTTTCCTAAAAACCTTTTATAACATTCTAGCATAAATCTTTTAAATAATCAATAAGAAAAAATAATTTACTTCTTTTTGATTTTTCATTTTCCGCTTTCGTTTAAATTTTACATAAGGCTTTGTTTTTTGCAAATAATAAAATCAACGCGGAGGTTTATATGGAAAAAAACAAAAGCTTCAAAGCCGTGTGTGAAATGCACACTCAAAAATCAAATATAAAAAAACACTGCATTGCCGCATTTTCAGTTGGCGGTATAATGTCGTTTTGCGGAGAGATTTTTTCTAATATTCTATTAAGATTTGGTATTGAAGAAAAGGAGTCTTATCTATACGTCACGCTCATTTTTATACTTCTTGCGTCAACTTTTACCTCTCTTGGATTATTTGATAAACTGGCGGTTTTTGCGGGGGCGGGCACCCTTGTTCCCGTTACGGGATTTTCGAATGCCGTTACAAGCTGCGCGATTGATGCGAGGAGCGAGGGATACGTCAGCGGTGTGGGAACAAAAATATTCACGGTTGCCGGTCCCGTTATTTTATACAGCTCTCTTGCGGGGTTTTTGTACGGTTTAGTTTACTTTATTTATACTATTTTTGTATAAAACCTAGATTTAATTTAACACGGGTGATGATATGAGGAAAATAATATATTTTAAGATAAAGCCTTATTTTATCTCCTCTGCCGCCGTTGGCGGTTATGAGGAACGGCGCGGACCGCTTGGAAAAGCCTTTGATTTTTGCGATGACAGCGATAGATTCGGCAAAAAAACGTGGGAAGCGGCAGAGGGGGAAATGGGAAGAATTTGCCTTTCCTTTGCAATGAAAAAGGCAGGGCTGCAGAGCCACTCGATAGATGCCTTACTTGCGGGTGACCTTGAAAATCAGTGCGTTGCTTCATCGGGCGGTCTTTATAGCTTCGGTATTCCCTATATGGGTCTTTACGGTGCTTGCTCAACCTGCGCGGAATCCCTTTTAATTCTTTCAACTCTTATATCAAACGCAAGCATAAGCGTTGGCGCTACGGTTACGACTTCTCATAACTCTGCCGCTGAAAGACAGTTCAGAACACCGATTGAATACGGAGCGCAAAGGACACCCTCATCACAGTGGACAGCCACGGCGGCGGGCGCGTTTATTCTTTCGTCGGAGAAGAAAACTAAAGCTTATATAAACAACGCTATGATAGGAAAGATTGTTGACGGACTTACTACCGACGGCTCAAATATGGGGGCAGCTATGTCACGCGCGGCATACGACTCGGTTTACACTTATTTGACTCTTACAAATACCCGCCCCGAAGATTACGACGCAATTTACACGGGAGATCTCGGCAAGGAGGGGGCTGAAATTTTCTGCAACCTCTTAAAAAACGATTTTCCTTTAATAGATAAAAAGCACAAGGACTGCGGAATGCTTCTTTACGATTTCAAAAAGTCAAACGTTAATTCGGGAGCTTCGGGTTGCGGCTGCTCTGCTTCCGTTTTATCATCACACATTCTTCCTAAATTTTCGAGCGGTGAATATAAGAATATACTTTTTCTTTCTACGGGCGCACTGATGAACCCATCAAGTATTCTACAGGGCGAAAATATACTCGGCGTTGCGCCGCTGATAAATATTAAAGGAGAAAATTAAATTATGACACTGATTTTAAAAGCGCTTCTCGCTTTTCTTTTGGGTGGATCTATATGCGTAGTTGCACAAATTTTAATTGATAAAACGAGATTAACTCCCGCAAAAATACTTGTTTCGTTCGTGATTTTTGGAGTTTTGCTCGGTGCACTAGGATTATACGAGCCTATTTTCAAAATATTCGGCTGCGGAATTTCTCTGCCTATCGTTGGGTTTGGCGGTGCGGTTGCAAACGGTGTTAAGGAAGCCGTTGACTCCGACGGATTTCTCGGGATTTTGGGTGGCTCATTTTCCGCTATGGGAGCAGGAGTCGGACTTGCTCTTTTGTCAGGATTTGTGACCTCTCTTTTTACACGCGGCAACTCTAAAAAAATGTAAAAATTTTTTTAAAAATACACTTTTCCGACGTTAAAAAAGTGCCTTTTTAGCAAGTTTTCTATTGATTTTTAAATATTTATATGTTATAATTAGTATAAATATTATATTAATGGGGGTACTGTACCCATTTTTACCCCCAAAGGAAAACTTTTTGAGAAAGGAATTATGTATGAACGACCTTGCAGAAATCGTTGAAATTATGCTCACAGAAATAAGAGAAAATTTCAAAAGTCCTTCATTTAACGTTTGGTTTGGAGATTTTAAGCTCATTTATCTTGACGAAAAAAAGGCTGTTTTTTCAACACCTTCCAATTTGAGAAAAAAATTTCTTTCAACAAAGTATATGCCTCTCATAGAGGAATCCCTCATAAATGCGATAGGCTTTGAGGTGACTATAGAAATTATTTCAACCGAAAACGAGGAATTCAATAAGGTTAGCCCGGAGGATATTCCAAAATATACGGAAGAAGAAAAGGCGGAGGCCGCTGAAAGAGAAAATAATATAAACGAATTTTTGAGCAAAACCGAATCAGATACGAAGAGCGTTCTTGACGAGTATACCTTTGATAATTTCATCGAGGGTGACTCAAATAAATTTGCAAGAGCGGC
Source organism: Clostridia bacterium (assembly GCA_017630995.1). The sequence goes on along the minus strand of JAGBUD010000191.1, from coordinate 6,105 downwards.
GTGCCTTGCCGTTGCAATGGAGCCCGCAACCTCTTATAACCCGCTTTTCATATACGGAAATTCAGGACTTGGAAAAACTCATCTTCTCTATGCGATTATAAATTACATAAGAAATAATCACCCAAAGCTCAAAATCGTTTATAAGAAAAGCGAGGATTTTATCAACGAGCTTATCGCGGCAATAACAAACAGAGAAACCGCGGACTTTAAAAATAAATATAGAAAAGCCGACGTTCTTCTTATCGATGATATTCAGTTCATCGCAGGTAAGGAAGCAACGCAGGACGAGTTTTTCCACACGTTTTCTTCCCTTTACGAGTCGGGTAAGCAGATTATACTGACCTCCGACCGTCCACCTAAAGAGATAAAGCCACTTTCAGACAGATTAAGAACAAGATTTGAGGGCGGACTTATTGCAGACGTTCAAAAGCCAAGCTTTGAATTAAGAACTGCCATAATAAAGAAAAAGGCCGATTCGATGAATATTTCAATTCCCAACGACCTTGTTAATTATATGGCTGAAAGATTGCAGCATGATATAAGACAGATAGAGGGCGCTATAAAAAGACTTAAAGCTCTTTATCTCTTGAACGGACTTGCAATAACAAAGGAATCAATAGAAACAGTTATCTCATCTATAGACCCGGGAAATATTCCTACCGACGTTTTGGTTGAAAAAATAATGACGGTTACTGCTAAATATTACGGCGTTAAGGTTGATGATATAAAATCAAAGAGCAAAACCGAAAATATCGCGTATGCAAGACATATAACGGTCTACATTATAAAGAAAATGACTGACCTTTCATACAAGGCGATAGGCTCATTCCTTGGCGGCAGAGACCATTCAACAGTTATATCCTCATATAGCAAGGTTGAAGAATATATCAATACCAAAAAGAATACCGAGTCTGATATAAAGAAGATTATAAAAGAGATTAAACAGTGATTGTTTAAAAACTGTTTATAAAATGTGGAAATGCCGTTTTTTAAACATAGAAAAAGGTGTTAATTTTAGGTTTAAAACTTGATATTTTAAAACCCACATACAATAAACACAGATTTTTTTTGAAAAGAATCAGAATTAACTTTATATTTCAACGGCTTTAAGAGATATCCACAGTATAAACACCCCCTATTACAACAACTCCTACCAAATAAATAAAATTTATTAATCTGTTACGAGAAACGAAAGGAATTTTTAAAAATGAAATTTACAGTTCAAAAATCGGTTTTTATGAATGTTCTTACTCCCGCTATGGGCACTGTTTCAAATAAAAATACAATAACCTCAATAGAGGGAGTTTTGATAGAAACTCTTGAAAACGGAATGATAAGAATTTCTACATATGATATGAATAAGGGTATCAGAGCTACTTTTCAGCCTGAAGAAATAGAAGAGGGCGGAAGATATATAATAAATGCTCAAAGACTTTATCAGACAGTCAGAGCTCTTCCTGAGGACCTTATAACAATAGAGGTTAACGACAGACTTAATTGCACTATTTCATCGGGAAAGGCAAGCTTTTCAATGTTTGCAACAAAGGGTGAGGATTTCCCCAATCTTCCCGAGCTTTCTTCCGATAGAGGATTTACCATTTCAACCGCAGTTCTTAAGAACGTTATAGGAAAGGTTGCTCATTCCGTTGCTATTTCCGATAACAGAGTTATGCTTACCGGTGCATTCTTTAATATTACAAAGGAAAAGATTGAGGTTGTTTCCTGCGATAACTACACTCTTTCAAAATGTGAGGTTAAGTGTGAGGTTGAGGGAAATGAAGAAAGCTATTCGTTTATAATTCCCGGTCATGCTCTCGGTGAACTTACAAAGATTCTTTCAGATGACGAAGAATATAAATGCACGTTCTATCTTTCAAGAAAGCACGCAATTGTAATTTGCGACAATATTATTTTCTTTACAAGAACAATAGACAGCGAATACATAGATTACAACAGAATTATCCCAAAGGATAATAACATTATCGTTATAGCAAACAGAGAAAGAATGCTTTCAGGACTTGAAAGAGCCAATATCATAGCTGAAGAAAAAATTCAGGGTAGCGGCAAGAGCTACGTTAAAATAAAGGCTGAAGAGGATTTCCTTACAATTACCTCAACGTCTGTTAACGGTAAGGTTTCTGACGAAATGGATTGCTCGCACGAGGGTGATGACATTGAGATAGGATTCAACTGTAGATATCTTATAAACAGTATAAGAGCCGCAGAGGGCGAAAACGTAAAGATGGCGTTCAAATCTCCCACACATGCAGTTACTATAGAGCCGTACGGAGATGATTGCGATATCAATTATTTCTATATGGTATTGCCCGTAAGAATGAATTAAAAGATGATTTTAAAAAGATTTAAGGCTAATTCGTTCAGAAATATCGAAAATTGTGATATAAGCTTCAGCGACGGAACAAACCTTATATTTGGAAATAACGCACAGGGAAAAACTAACGCGATAGAAGGAATTTATCTATTTGCAAGAGGAAGATCGTTCAGATCTGCCGATGATAAGGATTTAAAAGGATTTGGCAGTGAGGGATTCCGTATTTATATCGAATACGAGGATAAAAACGGAGTTAATTCTCTTGAGTATGCTTTTTTCGGAAAGGATAAGAAGAGAAAAAAGAACGGATATAATCTCAAGGGCGCAAAGGAAATGATAGGAAACTTTAAAGCCGTTCTGTTTTATCCCGATCACCTTGGACTTGTAAAGGACAGTCCCGAGGAAAGAAGATCATTTATAAATATTGCGATTGGACAGTGTTATCCCTTTTATATAGATTGCTATTCCGATTATAAAGAAGCTCTTGAAAACAGAAATTATCTTTTAAAGCTTGCATCAAAAGGGCATTACGTTGATAATGCCGAAATAGAGAGCTGGTCAGATTCCCTCTCAGAGTATGCTTCTCACATATATCTTTTAAGAAAAGAATATATAAAAAAGCTCGAGTTCTATGCAAGTAAGATAATGAATGAAATTTCACTAGGTAAAGAAGATCTTTCACTTTTTTATAAAAGCGATATAAAGGTTGATTTAAACGATAGAGAAGAAGTTAAAAGTGAATATAAGAAAATATTTTCTGCCGAATGTGAAAGAGAAAAAATAGTTGGCTCAACTCTTTTTGGTCCGCACCGTGACGATATTGAAATTCTTATAAACGGAAGATCGGCGCGTCACTATGCTTCCCAAGGTCAGCAAAGATCGGTTGTTCTTTCATTAAAGCTTGCGGAGGGAGAGGTTAACAGAGAAATTTGCGGAGAATATCCCGTATTTCTCTTTGATGACGTTCTTTCAGAGCTTGATGAAAGCAGAAAAAAATATATTCTTTCGGGAATTAAAGAAAGACAGATAATTATAACAGGCTGTGAAAACGATTCCGATATAAAAGCTGAAAATATAATAGAAGTTTCTTCGGGGGATTTTAAATAATATGTATCTTCACATAGGAAACGGTATCAGCATAAAAGAAAAAGATATTATAGGAATATTTGATTTGGATACCGCAACTGTTTCAGCAATAACAAAGAGATTTATAAACAAAAAATCAAAAGAGGGAAATCTCGAATATACAGATTCCGATCTTCCTCGAAGCTTTGTTTTTTGCTCTGATTCTAATAATAAAAAATACAGTGTAAAGCTTTCAAGAATATCGTCTATAGGATTAAAGCAACGAATAGACGGAGAATTTAAAGGTTTAGGAGAACAGTAAAATGAGTGTTGAAAACGAAATGAAAATTGAAAATAACATATCGGGCGGTTATGATGACAGTCAGATACAGGTGCTTGAGGGACTTGAAGCAGTAAGAAAGCGTCCGGGTATGTATATAGGTACAACCTCTATAAGAGGTCTCCACCATCTCGTATATGAAATTGTTGATAACTCGATAGACGAGGCGCTTGCAGGTCATTGCAGCACTATAACCGTTACTATTTGGGAGGATAACAGCGTTTCCGTCCAGGACGACGGACGCGGAATCCCTGCAGGTATGAATGAAAAGCTCGGACTTCCCACTCTTGAGGTTGTTTATACCGTTCTTCACGCAGGAGGAAAATTCGGCGGCGAGGGATATAAGATTGCGGGTGGTCTTCACGGTGTTGGTGCTTCCGTTGTTAACGCACTTTCAGAGTGGGTTGAAGTGGAAAACTGCCGCGATGGTAAGAGATATACCGAAAGATTTGAAAAGGGCGCGGTTGCAAGACCCTTTAAGTGCGAGGGAGATTGTGAAAGACATGGTCTTTACGTAAGATTTAAGCCCGATTCCACAATATTTGAGGAAACAGTTTTCGATTATGATATTCTCCTCACGAGAATGAGAGAGCAGTCCTTCCTTAATGCGGGTGTAAGAATAGTTCTTATAGACAAGCGCGAGGGAAAAGAAAGAGAAGAAAATCTCTACTATGAGGGCGGTATCGTTTCATTCGTAGAATATCTCAATAATGAAAAGAGAGGTACTCCCATTCACCCGCAGGTTATCTATATGAAGGGTGAGAGAGGAAACTCCATAGCCGAAGTAGCTATGCAGTATAATGATAGCTATAACGAAACTATAATTTCTTTTGCAAACAATATGGCAACCATCGAGGGCGGTACACACGAAACGGGATTTAAGTCTGCTCTTACAAAGGCTATAAACGATTATGCAAGAAAAATAAAGGCTATAAAGCCCGACGATAAGGGACTTTCCGGCGATGACGTAAGAGAGGGTCTTGTTGCTATCATATCCGTTAAGCTTACCGACGCACAGTTTGAATCTCAAACAAAGGCAAAGCTCGGTAACAGCGAAATGAGAACTCTCGTTGATAACATCGTTTCCGAAAAGCTTGAGGAGTTTCTTGAAGAAAATCCCTCGGCAGGTAAGATTATAATTGAAAAGGCTCTTGCCGCAAACAGAGCAAGAGAAGCAGCGAGAAAGGCAAGAGAATCCATAAGACGTAAGAACGTTCTTGAGGTTTCAACTCTTCCCGGAAAGCTTTCCGACTGTAATGAAAGAGATCCAAGACTTACTGAAGTATATCTCGTAGAGGGAGATTCTGCGGGCGGTTCCGCAAAGGGCTGCCGCGATAGCCGATTCCAAGCAATTCTTCCCTTGAGAGGTAAGGTTCTTAACGTTGAAAAGGCAAGACTTGACAAGGTATACGGAAATACCTCTCTTATTCCCATTATTCAGGCTCTCGGCTGCGGAATAGGCGATGAGTTTGATATAACAAGACTTCGCTACGGCAAGATAGTAATAATGGCGGATGCCGACGTTGACGGTTCTCATATAAGAATACTTCTTTTGACGTTCTTCTTCCGTCATATGCGTCCCCTTATTGAAAACGGACATATTTATCTTGCGCAGCCTCCGCTTTATAAGGTTCATAAGGGTAAGCAGTTAAGATACGCATTCTCCGACGCTGAAAGAGATAAATACATCGAAGAGCTTGGAGTTAAGGGTGTTGAATCCGAGAGATATAAAGGTCTTGGAGAAATGGACCCCGAGCAGCTTTGGGAAACCACAATGGACCCAGAAACGAGAACTCTTCTCAAGGTAGATATAAACGATGCTATTGCTTGCGACGAGATGTTCTCCGTTCTTATGGGTGATATGGTTGAGCCAAGACGCGAATTTATATCAAAGAATGCTAAATTCGTTGAGAATCTTGATATTTAAGAGAGCAGCGTGAATTAACTTTGATTTTAAATAAGAATTAATTGTAACGCTAAAAAATTAAGAAGTCGCCTTTGGCGGCAGAATGGAAGATAAGATGGAACATAATTACAAAAGCTCTGATATAGAATTTCCTTCTCAAAGGATAGAACTGCGCGATATGCGCAAAGAGGTTGAAACCTCATTCATAGAATATTCTATGAGCGTTATAACCTCAAGAGCTCTTCCTGACGTAAGAGATGGAATGAAGCCCGGTCAGCGTAGAATTCTTTACGCTATGTACGAGGATAATTTAACTCATGATAAGCCGTTCCGCAAATCAGCTACAACGGTTGGTAACGTTCTCGGTAGATATCATCCCCACGGTGACAGCGCCGTTTACGGTACTATGGTAAGAATGGCGCAGGATTTCTCCCTCCGTTATACTCTCGTTGAGGGACACGG
>JAGBUD010000190.1 GCA_017630995.1 Clostridia bacterium | reverse complement strand
TCGCTTGGCGAGGGAAAAAAGGAGGTAAGAATAGTTTTTCCTCAATTTGCGGCACTTTCGCTCTATGAGGTGGAGCTTTCGGGAGCAACGTACCTCACACCCGTAAAGGCAGAAAAGAAAATGTTTTTCTATGGAGATTCCATAACCCACGGATACGATGCACAATACCCCTCGAATAAATACACCGCACAAGCCGCGCGCATACTTGGTGTTGAGGGGTACAACAAGGCGATTGGCGGAGAGGTTTTTCAGCCTGCGCTTGCCGCGGCAAAAAGCAATTTTGAGCCTGATTACATAAGTGTCGCTTACGGAACAAACGACTGCGCAACAGATAAGGAGAGATTTCTTAAATCCTCACGCGAATTTTATGAGAATCTTTCAAGAAATTATCCTAACGCAAAAATATTCGCTCTTTCTCCGATATGGCGTACAGGAATAGATGAGCCTTGTAAGGTTGGCAGTTTTTTTGACGTCGAGCCGCAAATCAAGGCGATTGCCGAGTCCTTGCCGAACGTTACGTTTATATCCGGATTCGATTTTGTTCCCCACGATACGAAATACTATTATGACCGCCATCTTCACCCATCCGACGAGGGCTTTGTGATTTATGCAAAAAATCTTGCGGCGGCTATAAAAAAGTACTTATAACCCCAAAAGCGAGCCGTTTGTGCGGCTCGCTTTTTTATAAAGGATATTTCCGATTTAGACTTGATATATGGTGCGGTTTGTGATAAAATATACTCATTCTGTGTGAATGTGAGGTGAAGATATGCTTGAGAAGATTTATTTGGAAATAACTAACGTTTGCAATCTCGATTGCTCGTTTTGCCATAAAACCGCAAGAGCGAAAAAGCTGATGAGCGATGATGAGTTTGATTTTCTTCTCGGCAAAATAGAGGGCAGGGCGAAATATTTATTCTTTCATCTTATGGGTGAGCCTACCTTGCACCCGTTCCTTGCGGAGTTTATAAAGAAAGCTCGCAGTAAGGGCTTTTTGCCCGCAATCACAACAAACGGCTCGCTTCTTAAAGAGTGCGGAGAGGCTATTATCGAAGCAAATCCTTACAAGGTCAGCATTTCTTTGCACGCGCCCGAGGCAAATGCCGCGTTTTCAAGCGAGGATTATCTTGAGTCTTGCATTAGCTTTGCAAGGCGTGCGGCAGAGCGAGGAACCTTTGTTGCATTGCGGCTTTGGAATCTTGGCTCGGGTGCTGACAATGCGCCTATACTTGAATTTTTGCACTCGGCTTTTGCGGGTGAGTGGATAGATTTAAGAGGCGGAAGCAGCCAGCGCCTTTCGGAACGAATCTTTCTTGAATGGGGGGAAAGATTTGATTGGCCCGACCCCTCGGTCGAGGAGTGCTCTTGCGAGGCAGATCTTTTCTGCTACGGTTTACGTGACCAAATTGGCATACTTGTGGACGGTACGGTTGTTCCATGCTGCCTTGACGCAGACGCAAATATTCCGCTCGGAAACCTTTTTACAACCGAGCTTGAGGATATCCTATCTTCTCCTCGCGCGAAAGCTATGTACGATGGATTCAGCCGCAGACGCGCAGTTGAAGGCTTATGCCGAAAGTGCGGTTACGCAAGACGTTTTTCAAAATAAGCAGTTTAAAAGATAACTTTATTAGAGGTATTATATGCAGTGCGAACGAAAATATAAAATAGTCGCAAGCGATCTCGACGGCACATTGCTCGGCAAGGATCATCGCGTAAGCACGGAGAATATGCACGCAATATCGGAAATGCGCAGACGCAGCATCGAGTTCGTTCCCATCTCGGGAAGAACAACGGGAGAATTTCCGATTGATATTATGGAGTCAGATGACGTCAAATATATAATAATTTCAAATGGTGCGGTGATACTTGATAAAAAATCGGGAGAAGCGGTGATATCTCATTATATTCCGCGCGACCTTTTGAAATTTATAACCGACATTGAGCATAAATACACCACCTACACGCTTGTGCATGAGAACGGTGAATCCTATTATGATAAGAAAAGGCACACAACAGAGATTTTAGACGCATGCCGCATAAACGATTATTATAGACATATGATAAGCACTACCGTAAAAAGCATTAGCGAATACGACGATTTCGTTTTGAATTCCGACAGGATAGAAATGTTTTGTATATTCTTTGAGGACGACGTCTCTCTTGAGGAGTGCAAGCGCCTTTTCAATGCAAACGAGCGCTTGAGTGCAGTGCAGACCGCGCCGAATAATCTTGAGGTTTATTTGAGATGTGCGGGAAAGGGAAACACGCTCAAGGCATTTGCTGATATGCTTTCTGCCGATATGGCGGAGGTTATCGCGGTGGGAGACAGCAAAAACGATGCGGATATGATAAAAGCCGCAGGGCTCGGACTTTGCGTGTCAAACGGACACGGCGAGGTAAAGGCCGTTGCCGACAAGGTTATTTGCGACGTTTCGGAGCATAGTGCGAGGTATATACTAGAAAGCTTTATTCTTTGATTTTGGCATTTCAAAAAAGCTACGAGCAGTAAAACAATAAAATTTCGGCAATATCAAAATAAAAACGATGAAAAACGTTTTCTTTTCTTCGTAAAACGCCCCAATAATAGAAAGAGGTACTGTGTTTTCACAATACCTCTTTCTGTTTTTATTAGGTTTATATAATGCCGCGCAAGTTTTTAACAACGTGCGCACCAAGGCGGGGAAGCACGTTATCCTTGTTGTATGCCGCGGCGATTTCTTCGTCGGTGCTTTCGGGGTTTTCCTCAATCATTTTCATAATGATTTTGAGCGGCTCGCGGCAGTATTCAACCGCCTTTTTGACCGCTTCCGCTCCAACGTAAAACTGACCGAGTGGGTGATAATCGTGTGCAGTGTAGATAGCCGAAATATTCATGTTATCAAGCTTGTCAAGTGCTGCAAAATGCTTTGCGGGAAGCGAGATGTTGCAAGCCCAGTTTCCCGAACCGAAAATGCCGTAAAGCTGAAGACAGTCACCGGTTATAAGAGTATTATCTCTTGTATCGAGTATCGCTTGTGAGCAAGCGCTGTGACCCGGAACGAGAATTACCTTTAACACATCAAGGAATGTTTCGTTTTCTTCGGGAACTGCGACGTTAAATCCCGAAAGACTTTCGGCAAGGGAAGTGCTTTTTGTTATAACTGTTGTGCTTGGATAAAGCTGCAAAAATCTTTTCAGACCGCCCATGTGGTCGGCATGCGCATGGGAAATGAAAACGTATTTTAATTCGTTTTCGGAAACGCCCAAATCGGAAAGCATGGGAGCTATCGCGTTGTCAATATCGCAATCGAAGCTCGCACTGTCGAAAAGCATATATCCCTTATCGGTTTTTATCAGATAAACCGTTGTGTAAATATCCTTATATGAGGTTTTAAGATAATAAATGTTTTCGCCGATTTTCGTATATTCGTTCATAGCTATTCCTTTCGGTTCTTTGCACCATAGGTATTATATTTATTTCTAATGTTATATTACCACAAAAAGTGCGCTTTGTAAATAGAATTTACGAAAATCTGTCAAATAAGAATATGTCGGAATAAATATCAGTAAACGGACATTTTTATAAAAATTGCTTGACATTTATAGGAGTAAGAATTATAATTATTAATATAACGTTAACATCATGTTAGTTATAAAACGACATTAGGAGGATTTTTTATGTATATCACCAGATACGAAGCGTATTCAATGGTTAAGGATATCAACCTTTCTCTTAACGATGATTATGCTTTAACCTCGCTCATTTTATCTATTTTATTCGGTGTTCTCGCGTTCGCTTTCTGTGTTTTTGCGGCAATCGCAATTAAGCGCGGTCGCATTTTCGGAATTCTCGTTGCGCTTCTTCAGCCTGTGGCTCTTTTTGCAGCGCACAAGATGGTTCTCGCATATTCGCTTATAGATTTTAGCAGCCTTAACGTAACGGCAACGGGCTCCACGCAATCTGCGGCTATGAGCGCTCTTTATGAAAAGCTCACGCAAAATATGCTTGAGATTGTTTTTCCGCAGCTCACGCAGTATTTTGTTTGGCTCTTCGTTCTTGCGTTTATTTTCTTGATGACGCTTATCTATTTTATCACGATATTCAAGGCACACGCAAAGGGACTTGCGATTTTTGGAATGCTCGCTCTTATTTTTAGACAGCTCATCATCTCTCCCATTGAATTTGTTACCTTGTTTCTCTCTATCGGAACGCAGGAAATTCAGACCGGCTGGTATTTTATATACTGCGTAGTATATACCTTCCCGTTCTTCCTTATTGCAATTCAGGGTCTTATCAATATTTTCAAGAATGCAAAGCTTCGCAAGCAGGCAAAGGCGCAGATGGCATATAATCAGCAGTTTAATCCTTATGCGCAGCCGCAGTATAACCCCAATTATCAGCAGCCTCAATACGCGCCCGCACCCCAACCCGTGCAGCAACCTGCACCTCAAAGTGCGCCCGACGATAACGCGCAGAGCGGCAATCTTTAATAAAACCTAAAAAAGACGGAATTTTCCGTCTTTTTTATATTCCTATACATATGTTCTCTATTGACTTAACGTGCGCAGTATGTTAAAATGCATTTAAGCATAAATTTAATTTTCAATATTTATTGCTTTCTTGGTTTTTAGAAGAATACGGAGGGATTTATCGTGTTAAAACCCATAAAAAGAGCCGTGCATTTTGATTTTCACACTATGCCCGGAATTGACGACATCCTGTCTAACTACAATGCGGAGGATTTCGCCGAAACCCTCTACAACGCAAACGTAGATTACGTAAACATTTTCGCCAGATGTAACATCGGCTTTTCCTACTATCCCACCAAGCTGGGTACC
>JAGBUD010000189.1 GCA_017630995.1 Clostridia bacterium | reverse complement strand
GCTCTTGACTACGAGGAGTTCCCCTTTGATGCCGAGGTTTCGGTGACCTTTGCGGACAAGGCTATGCCTTACTACGTCACGCTCTGAAAATTCAAAGATTCCTATCCCCTCAATGCCCTTCAAAATCCGCGAGGCTATCGAAAGTCCGCTCTTCTTTCCAAACGGAAGGTCGGTTTGTGAAAGGTCGCCCGTTACTACCGCCTTTGAATTAAATCCAAGACGGGTCAAAAACATTTTCATTTGCTCGGGGGTGGTATTTTGCGCCTCATCGAGAATGATAAACGAATCGTCAAGCGTTCTTCCTCTCATATATGCAAGCGGTGCAATCTCTATAGTTCCGCGCTCAAGGTGGCGCTGATAATTTTCCGCACCAAGCATTTCAAAAAGTGCATCGTAAAGAGGTCTTAAATAAGGGTCAATTTTGCTTTGCAGGTCTCCCGGCAAAAAGCCAAGACGCTCACCTGCTTCAACCGCGGGACGCGTTAATATTATTCTCGACACCGATTTGTTTCTCAAGGCCTCGGTTGCCATCGCCACGGCAAGAAAGGTTTTTCCCGTTCCCGCGGGACCGAGCCCCAAAACCACGGTATTATCCTTTATCATTTTGACGTAGCGCTTTTGACCTGCGGTTTTAGGCTTTATCGGCTTTCCTCGGTTAGTTATGCATATAACACCGTTAGAAAAGTCCATATCCTCGTTGAGATTATCCTTAACAATGCCGATTACGTATTCAACGCTCTCCGCGCTGACGGTTTCTCCGTCACCGACCATATGCTTAACATATTCGAGGGCGCGCGCTGCCTTTTCAACGTCCGCACTCTCTCCGCTAACAGAAATTACGCCGCCGTCTGCCGAGCCGACTCGCCTATCCGAAATACGAACTCCGAACGCTTCTTCTATTTTTTTGACGTTGGCATCATATGTGCCAAATATTGCGGCGGTTGCTTCGCCCGACTTTGTAAACACGTTTTTTTCTGTCATTTTTACTCCGAATCTACTTGAAATTCTTTTATCCTTGATACGTTTCCCGACACTAGCGCTTGGCAATTCAAAAAATACTCATCATCAACGAAATTCCCCGTTGTTTGCAAGCGCTGCGGCTCCTTGTCGTAAAGAAATTCCGAGAGCTTTTCTCTTAATTGCAGCGAAGCCTGCTCCGCCATTTGCTCCTCGGTTAAAATCACCTCACCGACAGTATACTGCCTACGGTATGCCGACACAAATGAAATAGGCAACCGTTTAAAGAGATAAACGTCTTTCGTTTTAATTATTATATCATATTTATTTTGCTCTTGTCTATAATTTTTAAAAATATTTACGGAATTTCCAAATAATTTAAGTTGGCACTCAAAAAGCTCCTCCGCGCCGTATACGATATTCTCCTTTACCGATTTCACCGACACTGATATATTCTCGGAATATCTGCCTATAACCTCACCGCTTGCATAGCAAAATCCACCACCGACCTCACTTGGCAAAACTCCGCTTATCAAAACCTGCCCCGCGCGCACGCTCTCCCCTTTTTTCACAAGTGCAACGCCCTTTTCAACGGTTATTTCCTCGATTACGCAATCTCGGCTTGCAACTATACTCGCGTATCCTTTGGACTCCTCGTCCTTTGGCGCAATCTCCTTTGATTCAACTTTAACGTATGCCACGGTGCCTCTGCGGTTTATATTTATCCACGAAACGTCCTTTGATTCGCTCAAAAAATCAATTTCAACGGCGGAGCGGTCAATTTTGCTCCAACGCTTTCCCACGGAAAGTCCCGAATTTGAAAGGCAGGATAGGATTTCTTGCTCGACCTCTTGCGTTTGAGCACCATCAATTCTAACATCCCAAACAACATCCGAGGAAAAGAGAAGCAACACGGAAACGCAAATTGTCCCAAGGAAAAATCCTATACGCGAACTATTGTTTTTCAAAGCACCGAGTACCCCACGTGCGCGCGATTTTTTATATTTGACCTTTCCCTCCAAAATCTTCTCTATTCTGCCGATATCTCGCATAGGAAAGACGGCTCTGCCGTTTGAATTTAATTTCACGCTGACCTCTTCCTTCAAAAAGACGTCTGCCGCTCTGACGATATCTTCTTTTTCTATCTCGATGACGTAATATCCGAGCAAGATTAGGTCAATTCTTTGCATAAGATATTTTCACCTCCGATATTTTTCCGCAAATCTCAACAGATTTTTGCTCAAATACGGTTACAAAAAGTCCCTCGCCAAAAATCAGAAGCGAAAATCCCGGCAGCTTGAGCGTTACGTTTTTTTCAGAAAACTCCGAAATGCCAGATACTCCGCTGCATATTAACGAAAATATTCTGCCCTGCTTGTTGATTTCAACGCGGAATTTTGAAAACGATGAGGATATCGGCGATAAAGTAGGATTGCTTTTTTTGACTTTTGGCATTTTGAACCGCTCCGTTTCATAAATCTATACTAAACTCTATGACGCGGGAGGAAAAAAATGACGTCAGCTAAAAAAATAAGAAGCGGCACGAAATCAATAATCACGATTTTGGTATTTCTTTTAATATCTGTCCTTATGTCAAGGGAGATAAGCACGTATATGCTTGACGGCTTAAAGCTCGCATGGGGAGTGATAATACCGACTGTATTTCCGTTTATGATATTTTCCGAAGCGGCATATGCCACGTTGAGCTTTTGCGAAAACGGTATGGTAGGCAAAATATATGAGAAAATTTTTGCGATGCCACGAGCAACACTTGCCGCTTTTGTTTGCGGAATTTTGGGCGGATTTCCTGTCGGAGCAAAAATGAGCATTGAAATGAAGAATAACGGAATTATATCAAAGGAGGAGTGCGAGCGACTGATGACATTTTCAAATATTCCAAGCATAGCATACACCGTTTGTGCCGTGGGAATCGGCTTTTGGAATGACGTTTACATCGGAATTTTACTTTATTTGATAACGCTGATTTCCGCGGTCATTTGCGGAAAGCTGATAGGTATAAAAAAGAGTTTTTCTTGTAATACAGTCTTTATTTCAAAGCAGAGTTTTAACTTTATCGGAGTTTTAAAATCTGCCGCAGCCTCCTCGGTTAACATTGCTTTCTTTATTGCATTCTTTGCGGTTATATGCGGCATCATAAGAAAATACATCGTTTTTCCTCAAGCAGCGCTTCTTCTGATATCATTTTTTGAGGTTGGCAACGCGGTTTCTGTGATATCGGATTTGCGTATTTTCTCACCTTGCTTATCTCTTGCAATAATCGCGTTTTCTCTATCATTTTCGGGAATATCCGTTATAATGCAGAGCCTTTCCATGCACGGCGGTGAGGACATTTCCTTTATAAGATTTTTTAAGCTGAAGCTATTGCAAGGCGGAATAGCATTTGTTTTATCGGGGTGCTTTTTTTCATTTTATATAATTAAATAATCACGCAAATTCATTTTTGCAAAAGAAAAAAACGAAGCACGCAGATGCTTCGTTTTTATATTCTT
>JAGBUD010000188.1 GCA_017630995.1 Clostridia bacterium | reverse complement strand
TATCTGTCACTTTTCATTTCCGCTTACGAACGCATTACACGTTTGTAAGTTCTTTTACACTTTCTTTATAGATTTTTACTTTTTGTGCCAAGCGGAGCGCGGACGCGTCGTGCGCCAATGCGTAAATTTTAATTTTAGGTTCGGTGCCCGAGGGGCGAACGATAATCTTATCACCGTTTTCAAGCGTATAATAAAGCACGTCGGATGACGGCTGATCTATAGCTTGTGCCTTGCCCGTTTCTATATCCTTGATTTGAGATACAAGATAATCGCCAACCGATTTCACCTTATATCCGCCTATCTGCACGGGGGGTGCGACACGAAGCGAGGACATAACCTTGCGTCTTTTTTCAACACCGTCAACGCCCTCCATATATATATCAACGGTGGCTTCGGCATAATTTCCGTACTTTTCGTAAAGCGCGGCAAGCGCATCGCAGAGGGTCATATTTTTCATCTTGTAATACGCAGTCATCTCAAGGATAAGCATTGAAGCTTCAACTGCATCCTTATCTCGCGCATAGGTGCCGAGAAGATATCCGTAGCTTTCCTCAAATCCAAGAACGAACGACTCTGCATCGCCCTCTTTTTCGTATTTCTTTATAACCTCACCGATGAATTTAAAGCCTGTTAAAACGTCGTGGAGCGTAACGTTCTGCTCCTCGCAAATTTTGTAGGCCATATCGGTGGAAACTATACTCTTTACCGCGTATGCGTTAGAAGAAAGCATACCCTTTCTTCGTCTTTCCGTTATAACGTAATCAAGAAGCAGGGCGCCCATTTGATTACCCGTTAAGGTAACAAATCCGCCGTCATTCCCTCTTGCCATAACACCAACTCTGTCAGAATCCGGGTCGGTTGCTATAATCAAATCGGAGGAAACCTTATTTGCAAGCTCAATTCCAAGGGTGAAAACCTCCGCATACTCGGGATTAGGCTTTTTGACCGTGAGGAAATTTCCGTCAGGAATCATTTGCTCCGAAACAACGTATAGCTGCTTTAATCCCATTTTTTCAAAAACGGCGGGAACAAGCTTATATCCCGCCCCATGAAGCGGAGTGTAAACAACCTTTAGCTCGTCTGCCAAAGCGGCTACAAGCTCGGGCGATATTGCGGTTGCAAGAACCGCATTCAAATATTTTTCATCAAAGCGCTCGTCAAGAAGCGTTATTCTGCCATCTGCTACGGCTGCGTCAAATTCGTCCATTCCCGAAACGTCAAGAACGTCAAAATCGGCTCTTTTTTCGGAAACGATTTTCGCTTGCTCAACGCTTATTTGCGCGCCGTCCTCCCAATAAGCCTTATATCCGTTATACTCCTTGGGATTATGAGAGGCGGTTATATTTATTCCCGCCATACAAGAAAGCTCACGGAGCGCAAACGAAAGCTCGGGCGTGGGTCTTATTCCGTCAAAAATATATACCTTGACACCTGCGGCGGCAAGAATCGAGGCGCTTACCCTTGCAAAAATTTCGGAATTATTCCTCGAATCATATGCAATTACGACACCGCGCTCTGCTCCGCCAGAATTTTTGACAAGAGCTGCAAGCGCGCGCGTTGTCTGCGCGACGGTAAATCGGTTCATGCAACCGATTCCCATATACATAGTTGAACGAAGACCTGCCGTTCCGAAATCGAGTGGTGCGGAAAAACGCATTTTTTTGAGGTCATCGTTTTCCTTTATTGATAAAAGCTCTGCTCGCTCCTCTTCAAAAAGATCGCCGAATGCAGCCCATCTTTCGTATTCGCTTTGATAATTCAATTTTCCCCTCCGTTATTCCTCTTGGGAATTTATCTTTTCAAGTGCTCTTGCAAGCTGGTCGGGACAAGACGTGGGCTTGAAACCGCATCTTATACCTTTAAGGCGAGATATTGCTTCCTCAATGCTCATCCCTTTTACAAGAGATGCAACACCGGCGGTGTTTCCTGCGCAACCGCCAACGAACTCACAATCGGTAACAACACCGTCCTCTACCGCAATTTTAACCATACGGGAACAGGTGCCGCTGGTTTTGTATTCAAGATACTTCTTCATAATTATGCTCCGTTTTCATTTATTATTCAATATTTTTGTAAATACCTACCGCACTGTATTCCCTAACGAACAAGGTGAGGAATACAAGCAGTGAAGAAAAATCGCTCTCTTCTCCGCGGAAAACCAAGGTAAAATAGGATTCTTCTCCGTCATCGGTATTAAAGGTGACCGTGTTTATTCGATAAAGCGAAGCTCCGAGAAGCTCCGATGCCGCAAAAAGCGAGGATATTGAAAGCTGACTATCCGCTTTAATTCTTATTTCGAGATATCTATCGTCATCATTTTCGTATTTCGGGATATTAAAATGAGAGGCAACGAGCGCATACTTTACGTCTGCCGAGCCGTCATATCCGAAAACGGGGGTTACCATTGCGATTTTTAAGTCATAAGCAAATAAAATCGAGGCAACGGTTGCAAGACGGGCACCGCCTTTTTCTTCGAGCGGCAAAAGGCAATATTCGCTTTTTCCCTCCGAAACCGCTTTTGCTGCATTTCTAAACGAATCGGTATAAGAAACCGTGGCATCTGAAATAAGGTCCGAAAATATATCGTACGCCTCATCGGCAAGGCGGTTTTTTACGTAGGTGATGTTCTTATTTCCCTCACCCTCCGTCAAAAAGTCCGCTTCGGAAACCGAAAGGGCGCGCGCATTCATTTTTTGAGTTAAAATATGAGATATGAGTGCTTTATCGTATGCCGAAATGGTTGACAGGTATTTTTTCACGCGCTCCACGTTTTCTTCAAGCGCATACGCGGGAGCATCGGAGGAATCAACCGTTAAATTATCCGAGAGAAGCCCGAGTATCTCATAGATATCAAGCCCTTGCTCCGAGAGGATAAGCGCGGATTTTGCCATCGAGTCGCAAAGCTCGGAAATCTCGCAAATACGTTTTTCGAAGGATATCGCTTGCTCGAAAGAAAGCTCGCATAAATTTTCCGCGGTTATACGGTTAGGCTCGAAAAAGTTTTCTTTAAGCATTTGACCCTCCAATTTTCCTTTTAAAAATCTTTATAAATATATTATACAAGAAAACATTTTTAAATACAATAGATATTTTTATATTTTCGCGCACATTTTAAACAAAAAGCCACATCGAAGAAACCTTCGATGCGGCTTGGTGCCGGTAGTCGGGGTCGAACCGACACGGTATTGCTACCTTCGGATTTTGAGTCCGACGCGTCTGCCAATTCCACCATACCGGCATTGGTGAAGCACCACGACGATTATTATATCACAGCAAAATCAAAAAATCAAGAGATTTCTAAAAAAACTTGAAAAGGAATTCGCTTTACCGATTTTTTTGAAGAAGCCTTGCCGCGCGATAGAGATATCGCTGAATATATCCCTGTTTTTTATATTCGCTTTTAAAGAGAATGAAATTAAAAAGCCATATAAACGGGATTACCAAATTAAAGCCCTGCTGAACTATGCACTGCCAAATCATAAAGACGGTAAAGGCAACAATTACTGCGTGGTATATCGGCGCGGTCACGATAATGCCCTTTAATTCTGAACCGCCGTCACGCTCGAAAATCCTGCCGCGAAAATAGGTTCCGACTATAAATCCGTTATCCTTTGTCGGACCGCCTTTTATTTCGCATTTGATTTTTACCGTTCCGTTTTTTTCTTTCACGTGCATATAGGGCTTGGTGCCCTTACTGTTATAAACTACGTTTTCGGAAACAAAATTATTGTCCGAAATTGCTTTTAGGAGCGCATCACGCGATGAATCGGATTTGATGCTTACAAACTTCATATTTTATCCACCTAAAATTATGTCAACTTATTTTTGCTTGAATTCAATTACGGTAACGCCCGCGTCACCCTCACCGTATTGACCGTGACGGTATGACTTTATTCTCGTGTCGGCTTTAAAGTACTTCCAAAGCGCAGCGCGCAAGGCACCGGTTCCCTTTCCGTGAATTATGCGCACGGTAGGTATGCCGAGAAGAACTGCGTCGTCAAGGTATTTGTCAACGACAAACCAAGCATCATCACCAATCATTCCGCGAACGTCGATTTCGGGGCGGAAGCTTGAGACTACAGACTTTTTGACCTTGCCCTCGCTCACCTTGACGGGCTCTGCCTTTCTTTTGAACTTAACATCACCCTCAATGAGACGGAGCTTATCCTCGGTTACCTTGGTTTTTAAAATTCCCGAGGTTACACAAACAAGTCCTTTAGAGTCCTTGAGCGCGGTTACAACGCCCTCCTTTGAGAGCGTGACGAGGTAAACCTTATCGCCCACAACGAGCGGACGGGGGAGCTTATAGTCATCGTCAAGAGAAGCTTCTCTGATATCAAGGCCTGCAAAAAGCCCTTCGCTTTCATTCATGCGAAGGCGCACTGCATTTCTCGCTTCAGCCATCATAGCATTGCGCTTTTCCTTGTCCTCTTGCTTTTTGAGATCCTCTAACTGCTTGAATATAAACTCGCTTGAAGCTCGTGCGCTATCAAGTATCTGCCGCGCTTTAAGTGTTGCTTTTTCGATTTCTTTTTCACTTTTAGAAATTTTATCATTGAGAGATTCTTCTGCGTTTCGTTTGTATTCCTCGTATTCACGACGCAATGACTCCGCAAGATTTTTCTCACGTTCAAGCTCTATTCTGCTGGTGTCGAGGCGCTCAATTACGTCCTCAAATCGCTTGTTGTCGCGCTCAATCAACGAGTTTGCTCTTGCTATAACGTCGTCGGGCATACCAAGCTTTTCGGATATTGCAAAGGCATTTGACTTACCCGGTGTTCCAACTATTAGGCGGTAGGTCGGACGGAGTGTTTCTATATCGAATTCGCAAGAAGCATTTTGCACTCTCGGAGTTTGCAAAGCATAAACCTTAAGCTCCGAATAGTGCGTTGTTGCAAGAGAGAGAGCACCGAGCTTTTGCGATTTTTCGAGAATTGAGGTTGCCAATGCGGCACCCTCTACGGGGTCAGTTCCCGAGCCAAGCTCATCAAAAAGAACGAGCGAATGGGGACCTATTTTTGCAAGGATATCCACCACGTTAACCATATGCGAGGATAATGTTGATAGCGAGGCTTCTATGCTCTGCTCATCGCCGATATCGGCAAGAATTCCGTCAAATATTCCGACCTTTGAGGACTGGAGCGCGGGAATTTGAAGTCCCGACTGTGCCATTGCGCAAAGGAGACCTACGGTTTTTAGAGTAACGGTTTTACCACCTGTGTTGGGACCTGTGATTATTAAGGTATCGTTTTCTTCACCGACCGCGACGTCTATTGGAACAACCTTGTGCCTATCTATTAAGGGATGTCGTGCTCTTTTTAGGTCGATTACCCTATCGTTAGTTATGATAGGAGATTCGGCTTTCATTTCCATTGCGAGCGCTGCGCAACCGAAAAGGAAGGCTATTTCGGTTATATTATGGTAATTTAAGACTATTGACGAGGAAAATTCCGCGCAATCGGCAGAAAGTTGCATAAGTATGCGCTCTATTTCGTGAGATTCCTCGGCGGTCAGGGTTTTTAATTCGTTATTTGCCTCGACAACCGACATAGGCTCAACAAAAAGAGTTGCTCCCGAGGAAGACGTATCGTGAACAAGACCCTTTAGCTCGTTTCTGTATTCCGATTTAACGGGAACAACGTATCTTCCGTTTCTCATCGTTACGATGTTTTCTTGGAGATACTTGATTTTTGTTCCGCCGATAAAGCTTTGGAGCGTATCCTTTATTCTGTTGTTGGTGATACGGATTTTTCTTCTGATTTCCATAAGCGCAGGGCTTGCTTCATCAGCAATAAGCTCTTCGGATATTATGGAACGAGTTATTTTATCCTCAAGCGTGCGGTTTTGGAGCATTCTTGCGAATATTTCGTCAAGCGACGTTGTAAACGGCTTGTCCGTATTTATATAATCGAGCATACCTCTTGCACATCTCAAAAGCGAGGCAATATCAAGAAGCTCGCGCGGCGAAAGAACCGCGCCCTTATATGCCCTATCTGCAGATGAAACAACGGATTCGGGAGCAGAAAATGGCGGATAACCCTTTGCGTTTATCAGCCTTTTTGCGTCATCTGTTTTTGTTTGGCGCTTCACTACCGTTTCATAGTCGTCCGACGGATAAAGAGAATACGCGCGAGCCTTTGCCCCCTCGGTTGCCGAGCATTCGGCAAGGCGTTCTATTATTTTATCAAATTCAAGGATTTTATAAGTTTTTTCGGTAAATAACATTTCTTACCTTTCTGCTATATGTTCACAAATGAGAGTTGTTAAATTTCCACCGTGCCGATTAGCGATTTATAAAAATCAAGTGTTTTATACGAGCGCTCAAGCTGGTTTACGATATAGGATTCAGTTGCCTTTGCAAAAAGCTCCATATCCTCCTTTGGAACGTTAAAGGAAAAGAGCTTTTCCAGAGGCGCGTAAACACAATATTCAAGCGCGACCTTTGCGGTTTCGGAAAGCATACATATAATTCTGCTTTCGTGCGGATTTTCAGGCTCGGCGTGCTTTTTTTCAAGAGAGAGCTTACATTCTCTGCAAAGAAGAGAGCCACCCATAATATCGAAATAAAACGCTCCCTCACGCTGACCGCAAAAGCTGCACGAGGATACGTCGGGCATAAATCCGAGAATAGCCGCGGCTCTTATCTCAAAGGCCGCCTTAATTCTATCTAACGGATATTTGGACATAGATATGGCATAAAGAGTGTTCAACGAAAGCCTCAAAAGATCGGGCTCGGGCTCCGCGACGGTTACGTCCGACAAAACCTCGGCAATATATCCCGCAAGCGCGAGTCCCTCAAGGCTGTTTCTTATTCCGTAAAAGTTTTCGATAAGCTCGGATTCTTTCAAATAGTAATACTCTCCTCGCTGCTGCAAAACAAGCTTTGAATAGCAAAATTGCATTGTGGAGGACATTTTTCGGCTTTTTAAGGATCTTGCGCCGCGCACCATAACGCTGACAACACCAAGCTCGTTGGTGAATACCGTTATGAGTCTGTCCGATTCTCCTATGTTGACCGTTTTGATTACAAGCCCTGTCAGCTCTCTGTTCATTATTCTTTTTCCGTATATCCGAGATTGGTTATGTTAAATTCGCTATCGCGCCAATTTTCCTTAACTCTGACGTACAAATCGAGAAAACCTTGGCATCGAGCATTTTTTCGATATCTTCTCTTGCGTAGGTTCCGATTTTCTTTATGGTTGCACCCATTTTTCCGATGATGATACCCTTGTGAGTTGCTTTTTCACAGTATATCTCGGCACGAATGGAAACGACGCCTCTCTTTTCTTTCCATTCCTCAATTGCAACGGCAGTGCCGTGAGGAATTTCCTCATCAAGCGTGCGAAGCAGCTTTTCTCTTATTATTTCTGCCGCAACAAGACGCTCGGGCTGGTCGGTTATCATATCCTCGTCAAAGCACCAATCGGATTCGTAAAGGTATTTTTCACATTCTGAGAGCAAAACGTCAACGCCCTTGCCGTTCTTTGCGGAAAGCGGAATTACCGCATCAAAATCGAACTGCTCCGAATATGCCAATATAGTTTTTGCTATATTGGGAGCTTGAACGGTGTCTATCTTATTAATAACGAGTATCGCTCTCATTCCCTCGGCTTTAAATCTTGAAATCAAGGAAGCTTCTATATCTCCGACGCTTTCGCGAGCCTCGGTTACAAGAATTGCCGCATCAACGCCGCCAAGCGTTTCCGAGGTGGTTTTAACCATAAAATCGCCAAGTCTTGTTCTGGGCTTATGAAGTCCGGGCGTATCAAGAAAAACGAACTGATTTTCGCCAACGGTATGTATACCTGTTATTCTGTTTCTCGTTGTTTGCGGTTTTTTCGAAACTATCGCAATTTTTTCGCCAAGTATGCTATTTAAAAGTGTGGATTTTCCGACGTTTGGTCTTCCTACTATTGCTATAAACGCAGTTTTCTTCATTTAACAGTCCTCTTTATATCTCAACTTTTGTTATTATTTCGCGCTGTGCCTTACACTGCGCTTCATCATCTTCCTCGGAGCGCTCGTGGTCATATCCAAGCAAATGCAGAGTGGAATGGATTGCAAGAAATGCGGTTTCACGCATAAATCCGTGTCCAAGCTCCTCCGCTTGCTGCGAGGCTCTTTCAAGCGAAATTACGATATCACCGAGCATAGCTCCGCTGATACATTCCGCCATATCGAATTCGCCGTTATCGTAAAGAGGAAAAGAAAGCACGTCCGTTGCGCTATCCTTTCCGCGATACTGTTTATTGATTTTCTTTATATATTCGTTATCGCAAAAGGTTACCGAAACGATAGCATCGTACGGAAAATTCTCGTGTATCAGCGTTT
>JAGBUD010000187.1 GCA_017630995.1 Clostridia bacterium | reverse complement strand
GAAAGAAAACGCTTGTGCAGGATATGTATTCAATAGAGATGCTTGCATCGGCAGACGTTTTGTGCCTTGATAAAACCGGCACTATTACAGACGGCACGATGGAGGTTAAGGAATACATAATTCTTGACGGTACAAAGGATGAGAAATTCCGCTCGGTTATGGCAAATATCGAGGGCTGCGAGCAATCTATGAATAATACCTCGCGCGCTATTGCCGATTATTTTGGAATCGACGTTTCACAAAAGAAGATTTTGGCACAGATCCCCTTTTCCTCGTCAAGAAAATATTCTGCCGTATCTATTGAGGGGGTTGGTGCATTCTCGATAGGCGCACCGCATTTCGTTCCCTGCGGAGTCAGCGAGCTGATGGAAAAGGTGATTAAGCGCTATGCCGCAAGGGGAATGAGAGTTATCCTCGTGGCAAAGCACTACGATATTGAAAAGCCCGGCGCGCCGATGGCACTTATTGCGATAAGCGACAGAATACGCCCCGGAGCAAAGGAAACTATTGCGAAATTTCAGGAGCAGGACGTTACTATCAAGGTTATTTCGGGTGACCACGCGGAAACCGTTTCTACAATAGCGGGCATCGTTGGCATCAAGAACAGCGACCTCTTTATCTCCTGCGAGGATATAACGAACGAGGAGCTTATCAAAGCAGCGGAGCAATACACCGTTTTCGGCAGAGTTACTCCCGAGCAAAAGGTGCTCCTTATCAAAACGCTTAAGGAAAACGGACACACCGTAGCTATGACGGGCGACGGAGTTAACGACACGCTTGCCTTGAAGGAAAGCAACTGTGCAATCGCTATGGCAGACGGAAGCGAGGTTGCACGAAAGGTGTCGCAAATAGTTCTTATGAACTCGGACTTCTCTTCTCTTCCGAGCGTTGTGGCAGAGGGCAGACGTTGTATAAACAACGTACGCAAATCAGCCTGCCTTTACATAATGAAAACCCTCTTTACAATTATGCTTTCGATACTGACGATAGGACTTTCCATCCTGCCCTTTAACGCAGGCAACTCCTATCCGTTTGATCCGAAGCAGATGTTCATGCTTGAATTTTTCATTATCGGCTTTGCGTCATTTGCGCTTGCCTTTGAGCCGAACAATAAGCGTATTGTGGGCTCATTCTTACAAACGGTTATTATCAGAAGCATACCGAACGCCTTGGCTATGTTTATCCCCGTGCTTTTCCTTATGATATATGAAAAGCTCCCCGTGGGACCTAACGCCGCACTCACCGTTGAAACGAGAAACGCGATTGCCGTTGCGGTTATCACATCGGTAGGACTTATCAACCTTATAATGCTTTGCCGTCCGTTTACAAAATGGCGCCTTGCAATAATCGGTGTTGCAACGCTTGGTATCGGCTGTGTTGTACCCTTCTCGATATACGTCTTGGGCGATATGTACAGACTGACTCCGATAGCCGAAAATTACACGGTATTCTTTATCTTCATTTCTGCGGCGGCAGTGCTGGCTTTTATCCTGCAGACCTTCCGCGTAAGAATAGAAAAGCTGATAGAAAAAAGGCTTTTGAAGCGCCCCTTGAAATTCAAGGTGTTCTCGATTACCGATGCCTTGAAGTCAAGAACTCAGCGAATTATGGCAAAGGGCAAGCGCTACAGATTGAAGCGCCCCGATGACGATACCGCCCTCGAAGCCCTGAAGCAAGAGGAAGCAAAAAAACAAGCCAAACGAAAAGAACAAAAGCAAAGAAAAAATCGCTTCAGCGTCAGATAAACGCAGAGGCAATATAAAAGCCCTTGATTCCGACAAGAATCAAGGGCTTTTTAATTTTAAAGCTTAATACGGAAAGCGAGAAAACAACAGCTTTTACCAAGAGGGGAATGCACTTGGGCGAACAGATTTTGAGGAAAAACTGCCGTTCTTCTCCACGAAGGCGTAGTTACCTACGTCGAATGGGGAAACGCCATTTTTTCAAATTGAAAGCCTCGGCGAGCAGATTTTGAGGAAAAACCGCCGGCTGACGAGCGCAAGGTCTCGCTGCGGCTCGGTCACGCTCGGGATCTGAGAGCCATTTAGGCTCTCATTCAACACCCTCGCGCCGCTTCGCTACGTATTAACCTACGTCAAGCGAGGAAACGGCGGTTTTTACCAAAATATGAAAGCCCAAATTTATACGGTCATTATCCTGTCAACCCCCGCGCTTTCCAGCAACCCCTTCGCTCCGACTACGCAAACGGCTGCGGAGTCAACGCATTTTTCAATAACGTCTGCGATAAAATTAAGCTCTTTTTCATCGGTTGCAAGCATAGACTCGCGCATAGCACATTCGTCGGCATAGCTAATGCCGCGCAGATATCTTTGCGTTGCGCCTGCACCGCGCATTCTGGGAGTTCTTATAGGATTGGCATCACCGACAGCACCGATAATGTATTTTGTTATATCCGCTCCGGATTTGGCAAATTCGCGCAAAAATTTTGCCGTATCGCGAATGGCATCGAGTGATGCCGCAGGATTCGGGTCGCGGTAGGTGTAAAAGCCAAGCGT
>JAGBUD010000186.1 GCA_017630995.1 Clostridia bacterium | reverse complement strand
CATCAAGCTTTTCGATTTTACCGAGGCGCATAGATTTATGCTCTATTTCGCTTTCGTTATTCCGATAGTTCTTTTCCACCTTATGAAAAATAAGCCGCAGGACGTAAAGCGCTTTCTTATGCTTTATCTCTCGGTTGCGCTCCTTTGGGTGTACATAGGCAGATGGAATCTCGAGGATCTATCAAGCCCGCTTTCTTGGCCGCTTCACCTTTGCAACACGGCGATGTTCTTAATCCCGATTTGTATAGCATTCAAGCAAGAAAAGCTCTTTAATTTCTGCCTTTTTATAAACGTTATGGGCTCGCTTCTCGCAATGCTTTTGCCAAGTGAGCTTGACGGTCTTAATGCAATAGGAACCGAAAGAGTTTCTTATTGGGTCAATCACTATGCAGCGTTCTTTATGCCCGTGCTTTTGGTTGCGCTCAAGGTTTTCAAGCGTCCGAAATTCAAGCAGTGGGTTTATGCGGTAATTGCTCTCACGGTTTATTTCTTGGCTATGCTTTTCGTAAACGCGTGGTTCTCAAATTACGGCAGCTGCGATTATTTCTTCTTGAACAGCGATTTCGTCGTTTCAAACCTCGGATTGTGGGCGGAGAAAACCCGTAACTTTGTCGTCAGCTATAGCTTCAACGGGCTTACGTTCACGTTCTATCCGCTATATCAAGCATTGTTCTACGTGGTATACATAGGATTCACCGTAGGCGTTTGGTTTATTTACGCTCTTCTGTTTGCGGCATGGGACGCAGCAGAGGACAGAAGACTTAGAGAGAGGGATTACAGAAGAATGAAAAAGGAACTCAGCGAGCTTCTCGGAGGCAGATCAATTAACGAGCCGATAAGCGGAGACGCTTCTCCCCGTCTTGTTTTGAGCCATTTTTCCAAGAGATACGGAAGCAATAAGCATTATTCGGTAAAGGACGTTTCCTTTGAAGTAAAGGGCGGAGAGATATTCGGCTTCCTCGGTCCTAACGGAGCGGGAAAATCCACGATAATAAAAAGCATGGTCGGAATCCAAACGATAACGTCGGGAGATATAGAAATCTGCGGATATAATATCAACCGCCAGCCCGTTCAAGCAAAGCTTAACACGGGATTTGTCCCCGACCACTACGCGCTTTATGAAAACCTCACGGGACGTGAGTACATTAACTATATCGCAGACCTATATCAAGTTGACGCGGAAAGCCGTAACAGAAGAATAGAAAAATACGTTGAGCGCTTCCAGCTCACAGGCTCGTTTGATAACCAAATGAAGACCTATTCTCACGGTATGAAGCAGAAAATAACCATTATGTCGGCGCTCGTTCATAATCCTAAGGTCTGGATACTCGACGAGCCGCTCACAGGTCTTGACCCCACGAGTATTCACGAGGTAAAGGAATGTATGAAAGAGCATGCCGAGGCTGGAAACGTCGTATTTTTCTCCTCGCATATCATCGACCTCGTTGAAAAGCTTTGCGATAGAATTGCAATAATTAAAAAAGGAAGACTTCAAGCCTGCATTTCCGTTTCCGAGCTCTCAAAGCGCGGAATAGAGCTTGAAAAATATTACCTTGACATAATAGAAACCGCCTCGGACGAGCACGCGCCCTACGAGGAACCTCAAAAGGAAGATAAGAAGATTTCCGAGGAGGCGCAGTCGTTATGAAGAATCTTGTGATTCTCGTAAAGATGCAGCTGAAAGAACGCTTGAATTTTAAGCGAAGCGCGCTTCGTGACGTCGGACTTTTCAAGATATTGCTCTCGATTCTCGGAGCGGCGCTGAAATTCGCGCTCACCGTGGCTCTCTCGGCGGCATTTTTGCTTGTCTTTTCCGCGGTCGTCTTTTCGGGCGGAAAGGTTCCCCTCGGAGTCATTTCTATAGTTTTTTGGGTGATGCTTTTTGCCTCGCTCGTATCCTGTGTTGTCGGTATTACGAAATCTCTCTATTACGCAAGGGATAACGCGATACTGCTAACGCTGCCTTGCCGTCCGATACAGGTTTATGCATCGAAGCTGATAATCTTTTTCTTCTTCGAGGTGAAGAAGAATTTTGCGTTCCTTGTGCCGTTCTTTATCGCGTTTTATATTACGCACGGCTATGGCGTCGGGGCGTATATATGGATGCTCTTCTGCATTCTTTGGATATCTCTCTTTACCGTTGCGGCGGCGTCGCTGCTTTCTATTCCAACAATGTGGATATCCTCATTCTTCCGCCAGCGCAGATGGCTTCAGCTTTCGTCGATTGCCGTTGGCGTTGCGGTGATTTCGGTTGCGCTGTTCTTTGCGATTTCAATGATTCCCGAGGATATAGACTTGCTTGCAAATTGGCCCGCAATATCGCAAGAAATATCAATATTCTTGCTCGACCCGATTGCGGGAATGCCCGAATCCGATATTATTTTGGGCAAGTTCTCATATCCCGTCGATATGGCTCCGCTTTATAATATGAGCAAGCTTTTCCATGGTGAAAAGCTTAATTACATCGCGGTCGGATTCAAGGTGCTTCCCACTGCTTTGAGATTTATCACGCTCGTTTTGATGTCTGCGGCTCTCATTGCATTGAGCCTTGTCATCGTTCGCCCGATGTATTACAAAATGGCGAGCAAGCCCTTCGAGTATTTGAAAAAGCAAGTAAAACCCAAGCACAACAAGGTTCGCGGCCGCAGATATGCCTCGATATATCACGGCTACCTCGTTGCCTTTAAGAGCACGGACAGAATGATTTTGAATATCGGAGTTCTCATATCCGTGCCTATGCTCATATTCCTTCTTAACAAGATATTCCTTGCGATGAACACCCGTGAATTCGGTAACAATATGATAGTCGCATTCAATATTCTTATAATTCTTCTTGTGGTTTTGAACGCGAATTGCTATGCCTCGAGCATTTTTTCACGCGATGGCAGAAGCGCATATCTGATAAAAACCCAGCCGTCGAAATATCCGATACTAATAATAACGCGCCTTTTGCCGAACACCTCGTTCGTTGCGGCGTCGCTTATTGCAACGCTTGTGATTTTGCTTATATCTCTCCCTGCAAGTGCCGCGGATATCGTGCTTATGATTGTTGCGATAGCGATGGCATATCTTGCGCATATGCTTTATTGCGCGGAGCTTGATTTGATGAATCCGCAAAACGAGCTTTACGCAACGGTGGGCAATAACGAAAACAATCCCAACGAAACCAAGGCAACTATTTCGGCGTTTATAATCTCATTCTTCCTTGCGGGCGGAATGTTCTTACTCTTGATTGAATCCTCGCAGTCGAATGCATATCTCAAGCTTGCGCTTGTCGCGCTTGGTGCACTTATTTACCGCGGTTGGTTGTTCTTTGCCAAGATTCGACTTTATTATAAGGAGAAATAACGTATGAAAAAATCAGTAGTTATCCTTATAGGCGTCATTTATATCGCTTCCGTGGTTCTCGTCAGCTTCTTCGGCCTTGAGTTTAAGATATTCGAGCCTGTAATAGACGTTGAACGAATAGAAATAACTAACCCCGGTCAGAAATACAGTGACCTTTGGGGTGAATATATAGTTATATATCCCGATGAAAACGGAGAATGGATTTGCAAAATAGACTATCAGGTCTATCCCGCAAACGCAACCACACCAAAGGTGGAATTCGGTTATGATAAGCAGACTAGCGGCGTTTACGTCAGCGAGGACGGAGTAGTTCAGTTCTCAAAGCCCGCTATGATAAAAATTCAAGTTCTTGCAACCGACGGAAGCGGTGCCTCAGACACCATAACGATTGTTGCAAGGTAGAAATAATTACTGTTTCCACCGACAAAAGACCATTTAGCTTTTGTTTTTTCTGAAAGGAGAAAGGTATGAAAAGAAAACTTTTACTCATATTGCTTGCGGCTCTCACGGTAGTTCTGTGCTTTACCGCATGCGATGGAACAACGAAAAAAGAGGTAAGCGCTCTCACGGTTGTTGAGGGAACGCTTAAAACCGAATATTACGTTGGCGACGTTCCGAATTTTCAAGACTTAAAGGCGGTTGTCACTTACAGTGACGGTACTGCCGAAACCGTTGGCTCGGACAAGCTCACCGTGGGCTCGCTTGATACTACAAGCGCGGGTACGAAGTCCTTGAAGATTAAGTTCTCAAAATTCGAAATCAGCGTTGAAATAACAGTCAGCGAGAAGCCTAACGTTCCCCTACCCACCGAGATAAAGATTGTTGAGTCGGGTCTTAAAGGCACTGCCGTTGTCGGTGAGGTATATGACGCCTCCGCAATTCAGGTTGAGGTAACATTTAGCGACGGCTCGGTTAAGATTCTCGGAAAGAGCGACCTTCAGATAATTCTTCCCGATACCTCAACGGCAGGTGAAAAGACTCTTACCGTAAAGTATAAGGGTCTTACGGACACAATGCCTGTGGTAGTTTCCGCCGTAAGCTCGCTTCAGCTCGTCAGCGATTCGATTAAAAACGAGATTTTCGTCGGTGAAACCTTTGATACCTCGGCTCTTTCGGTTATCGTTTCGTATACGAACGCACCGAGCGAGATTATCGGCGCAGATAAGCTTCAGCTTGGAACGATTGACACCAAAACTGCGGGAGTCCAATATCTCACTATAACCTATAGCGGCTTTACCATTGAATATAAGGTAACGGTTGTCGGAATCGAGTCTGTAAAGATTAACACGGCAACGGTTCCCTCAAAGATAAAGGTTATGTCGGATTTTGACGTAAGCGGACTTACCGCAACGCTCAAATTCACTAACGGAAAAGAGCAAACGCTTCGCGCCTCGGAGCTTACCGTTGAAGCGCCTAACACCACGTCTGCGGGCATTAAGACCTTGAAGGTTTCTTACGGCGAGCTTAGCGACAGTATGGATATCACAATCCTTGGCGTTAAGTCTATGGCGATTGTAACGGGCTCGCTCAAAAACGAAATGATTGTCGGCGAGCAGTTTACCTCCGAAAGCGCAAGAGTCAGTGTCGTTTATACCGATGACAGCACAGAAATCGTCGGTGCGGACAAGCTCAATTTTGGAAAGCTCGATTCTTCGACCGAGGGTGTGAAAACCGTGTCGGTAACCTATCTTGACGGAGCAATGACTTTCAACGTTGAGGTGTTTGGCGTTGAATCTCTGCGCGTTGACGGAATAAGCAAGGTTGTCGTTGCGGGTGAGAAGCTTGATATTTCCGCAATGAAGGTTTATGCCGTTTACGGAGATTCAAAGAAAACCGAGGTTCTTATAACCGAGGGATATACCACTAATATAGATTCTCTCGACTTTAACGTTGAGGGCGATAAAAACTTTGTCGTAACCTACGGCGAGCTTGAGGCAAGCGTAGTTATATCAACTACCGAGCCCGAGCTTATCAAGATAGAGGTCCGCACCTATGACGCACTTGTCGGAATAGGCAGAGAATACAATAAATCCTCCGTAACCGTAATCGCTTATTACGGAAACAATACCACTGAAATAATCAGCACGGGTATTACGGTAGGTGACGTTCTTGCAGTTGCCGGTGAGCAAAGCGTTTCCATCTCATACACGGAGGGCGACGTAACCGCAGAGGCAAGCATAGCCGTCACGGTTCTTCCCATAAAGTCAATCACAGTAAGCGGATTGCCCGAAAAGGTTGACATCGGTGAAGCTCTTGACACCGATTCCGTAAAGCTCACCGTTGTATATTCCGACGGTGAAAACGAGCTTACCGCCATCGTTGAGGACGACGCAAGAATAGAGGTCACCCCGCTTGACACCGCAACCGCGGGCACCAAGAGCGTAGAGGTTAAGTACCTCGGTCAGTCCGTAACCAAGAATATATACGTAAGAGGCGTTTTGTCAATCAAGATTATGGCGGGCACGGTTGCTTCCGTCGTTAGATACGGATACGCAGTGGACACCAAAAATCTTGAAATAGCTATTTCCTACACCGATAACACAACAGAAACGGCGCTTGCAAGCAAGCTTCTCGGCGTTGAATTTATCTCCGATAACACTGCAACCGAAAACGCAACCGCAAGCTTCACCGTTAAATATAAGGGCGTCAGCGACACGATGACCGTCGAGGTCCTCAAGCTCGTTTCGATTTCCGCGCTCAACGGCACGGTGCCCGTGTCTGTTATAAAGGATTCCGCATTCCCTTATTCGAGGATAAGACTTACCACCGTATACGTTAACGCAAATAATGAGGAGCTTATCTACCTCATAGGTCTTGACGACGAAAAGCTTACCGTTTCCGATTTCAGCACCGCAACCGCGGGCGAAAAGGCGCTTGTATTCAGCTTTATGGGCAAGGAAACAACCGTCAGAGTAATGGTTAACGGAATAGAAAATCTTTCCGTAGTTCCCGGCACGCTCCAAACCGTTATCGGCATCGGTCAAACGCTTGAAACGGGCGAGCTTCGCATAAGAGTTCAGTATACCGACGGAACGTACACTTACGTTGACACGACGAGCATATATCTTTCAATCGGCGCTATCGACACGTCGGCAGAGGGCACTAAAATACTTAAAATCAAGTATCAGGAAACCGAGCTTGACGTTGAAATTCTCGTCAAAAACGTTTCGGTAAGCCAGGATAATATGATATTCGGCGTAACCATGCCCGACTCGCTCGTTGCGCGTGACGCATACAAGAATAACTTTAAGGTAAGCACCGACGTTTACTACGTTGGAAGCAATAATCCCTATATCTTCTATCTCAATCTTCTCATTCTTGACGAAAACGACGAGATAGTTGACGTTGACGGAAAGACGTTCCCGAGCATAGTTCGCGTCTTTGAGGGCGAAACCGAGCTTACGGGCGCGGCGCTCGACGCAATAGTCACCGTAGACGCAGAAAATAACAGCTATCAGTTCAAGCCTGCGGCAGTAGGCGGAACGTTCACGCTTGTTGTCCGTCCCGACGGACTTTGCGCCGACGAGGAGGCTTCGACGAGAAGACATACCGTCAAGGTAGTAGACGCATATAACGTCTATACCGCAAAGGAGCTTAACGTTATGACGAACGTTGACGAGGACCTTAACGGCGGTGCGGTTGAGGGATATCTCAGCCAGCTTGAAGCGGTTAATAAGTTCCTTGCTGAAAACGGAATCGTAAGACCTGAAAATCTCAAGGGTATCGTTATTCATAACAATATCGACGTTAAGCTTGAGGATATTCCCGCAGAGTATATCTACAGATACAAGAGAGACGGAGCAGACAAAATCGGCTTCTACGATCACCACGCGGTGTTCAATCACAAAAATTCGGACGCAAGCCCGAACTTTACGATGTACGGAAATTACTACAGTATTTTCTCGTATAATCTTCCTTGCGTAGTTGAAAACGGAGTTGCGAATAATGATGACGCATTTTCCTCATCGGAGCTTTTCAAATTCTCGGTTGATCGCGCCCATTTCAACGCTTCGTTTGATCACACGAAGTATAAGACCGACGTTATAAGCATGGCGTTTAGAGATAACGACCCCAACAGTAACGACCAGGCTGCAAGTGAAAAGCATATGAGAGGACTTACTTGCATTAAGGTAAATTCTCACGTAGTCAACATCAATAACTGCAACATAGACGCGTTTATGGTATCTATGATTCCCGAGTATGACGACCTTACGTTGAATATAAGCAATTCAAAATTTTATAACGCATGGCAGGGTCACCTCTTCGTTTGGAACGGAAATCTCGTTCAAGAGTATTACGGTGACACCTCTTCGACAAGAGAGGGACACAAGAATATGAAAATATTTGTTGACGATTCTCTCCTTGCAAAATGCGGCGGACCCGTTATCCTCGTTCAAAATGAAAAACGCGAATATGCTTGTAATGCAGATTCTCGTACCGATATAGTGGTTAACGGAGATAGCGAGCTTTATTCCTACGTAACGGGACAAGAGGCTTGGTTCGTTGCGGTTGGTCAAACCGCGCTTGCCGCGCAGATTCTCGGAATGAATAACTACCTCACCGCAAGTGCGGCGCAGCAGGGACTTTCCGCAAGCTACACAACCAATACGAAGATTGAGGGCGTAACCACCATAAACTTGATTCTTGCAAATATGGGAACGGGAACCACGTTGACGCAGGGTGAAAGATATGAAGGCACTTACACCGAAAACGGAGTTGTCGGTCTTAATATGACTAATAACCCTTGGCTTGAAACCTATAATGCCGCGCTCAAGGATATGGGCGCTCCCCCCGTATTCCAGTCCTCTGCGGGCGGAACCTGCTTCACGGATAATGCAAGCGGAGTTTACGGTCTTGAAACGGGCACGATGGGTGCCGCAACAGCAAATTGCTTTGAGGGTAAATACATTACGTTATACTATATGGGTATTGGCATAATGCTTGAATACTATCATTAATATTATATTGCCAAGTCCATGGCATTAAAGATGGCAGGAGCATTGACAAAAGGTGCTCTTGCCATTTTCTTATATAAACGGATTAAGGTTGAATTTTACGGTGTGCGGCTCTTAAAATTAATTATGCCGCATTGTGACTAAGTCACGGAAACTCTCCGCAAGTGGTGATATAATAAGCACGTAAACAGCAAAAACTAAACAAAAAACAAAACAAAAAGTTATATAAGGAGATTTTTATAATGAAAAACGAAAAGAAATTCTATATTTGCGAGCACTGCGGAAACGTTGTGGAGAAAATAAACGATTCGGGTGTGCCCGTTGTCTGCTGCGGTCAGAAAATGAAGGAGCTTGAGGTTGGCGTTATCGAGGCGAGTCACGAAAAGCATATTCCCGTCGTGTCCGTTGATGGCGACGTAGTAAAGGTAAGCGTTGGCTCTGTTGAGCACCCTATGTCAAGCGAGCATAGCATACTTTGGGTGTATCTTGAAACGGACAAGGGCGGTCAGCTCAAAAATCTCGAGGTCGGCGCGGCTCCCGTGGTTGAATTCTCGGTAAAGAACGAGGTTCCGCTTCGCGTTTATGCTTACTGCAATTTGCACGGTCTTTGGAAAGCAGACGTTTAATTTTTGAAAGGATAGGAACTGATAATATGATGAACGAAAAGGTGCGCGCACTGCTCAATCAGCAGATAAATAAGGAGTTTTATTCCGCATATTTATATCTCGATTTTTCAAACTACTTTAAAGCAAAGGGACTAGACGGATTTGCAAATTGGTATATGATTCAAGCGCAGGAGGAGCGCGACCACGCAATGCTCTTTTATCAGTATCTGCAAAACGAAAATCAGCTTGTCACCCTTGATGCGATAGCAAAGCCCGACAAGGTGTTTTCCGCTCATATCGACGTTCTTCGCGCGGGGCTTGAGCACGAGGAATACGTAACCTCGCTCATAAACGATATATATTCCGCGGCGTATGACGTCAAGGATTTCAGAACTATGCAATTTCTCGATTGGTTTGTAAAGGAGCAGGGCGAGGAGGAAACAAATGCAAACGATATGATAACGAAAATGGAGCTTTTTGGCTCCGATCCCAAGAGCCTCTATATGCTCAATCAAGAGCTTGCCGCAAGGGTTTACACCGCTCCCTCGCTTGTTCTTTAATTTAATATGAAGGCACCGCGCCCCCGTTTTATGCGGAAAAGGCGCGGTACTTTTTGTCGTTTTTTAGGAAAAAGGTCGTCAAAGTTTATTTTAATTTAATAAAAGGCGGTTATAATTACCCTATCTTATAACAAATAAGAGAGGAGAACTACCGTGAGCTTAAAAAAGAAAAGAATTATTATGATAAGTGCGATAGCGCTTGCCGCGCTTATGCTTATCTGTTGCGTAGTTATGTATTTTGTGGGAGTTTCCATATATAAGGGAAGCTTCGATTACCGTTGCGAAACCTCTGCCGAGGACGCGTTCGACATCTCCGAATTTCCAACGATGAAAAGGGAACGCCATACCTTTAAATCAAACAATGAGCAAACCCTCGTAGGCTACCTTTATGAAAACGCAGACGAGCTTTCCGAGAAAACGGGCGTCATCGTATTTGCCCACGGACTTGGCGGCGGCGGACAGACGGGATATATGGATATTTTCGATATTATGACTCGTGCGGGATATTACGTATTCGCTTACGACGCAACCGCTAACGATGAAAGCGAGGGCGAGGTTGTCGGCGGATTGCCGCAAGGATATATCGATCTTGATCATGCGATTTCCTATGCTCAAACGATAGAGGAGATAAAGGATTTGCCCTTTGCTCTTATGGGATATAGCTGGGGCGGTCTTTCGGTAACGAACGTTTTGAATTATCACCCCGAGGTAAAGGCCGTCGTATCTCTTGCGGGTTGGAATAAGTCGATGAACCTCATTGATTATCGCGGCTGTCAAATGGTTGGCGACGTTGCGAAAATGCTATTGCGGTTCGATTCGATATATGAGTTTTTGGAGTACGGTAAGTATTCGTTCAGTACGAGTATGAAAGGATTTAAGAACAGCGACTGTGCCGTTATGATAGTTCATAGCGACGACGACACCACGATTCCGATTGAATTCGGCTACGAAACATACATAAAGAAATACGAAAACGATGAGCGCTTCACCTTTAAAAAATATACGGGAAGAGATCACGCGCTCCTCACTCTTGAGGACGAAACGCTTGACGTTGCGCTCTTTGAGGAAATAGTCGAATTCTTTGACGCACACGTTAAATAATCGCAAGAAAATTAAGTCAAAAAGCAATAAAAAATAATAAGACCGAAGCGCATAGCCTATCTAAAGGTGCGCCTCGGTCTTATTTTATTTACTGTTTGTCGTCGCTTGTCCAAATCGACTCTGCTTTGTTTTTATAATGCTTTTTGAAGATTTTTCTTCGGAAAAGGAATACAGTGTAAACAACCCATAACACGAAGAATACCGCGGTAGCAATAACCGTATTAATAAGCGACTGCCCTGCAAAGCCAAGCAAAAATAATAGCGGAGCTATCATTATCATTGCGGGAAAATTTGAAAGAATATAAAGCGATGAGGTAGGCGTGCGAAGCTGCGGGTCGATTTCTTTCATAAGAATCATTCCGTTTGAAGCGGTGCCCGTAAGAGTGCCGAAGCTCATAAGGAAGAATTCGTGCTCAAAGCCCTTGAAGCATTGCTTCGATACAAGGCGTATGTAAACAAAGGTTACAAGCGTGCCCACCAAGCTCAAAATTACGATGGGAAGAATGTAGCTTTTGATGTCGTTTATCTGAATAGCCGCAACACCCGCAACAATCATAAGGTCAAAGGAGAATCCCGAAATTCTGTCCATCTGATAGTTGTTTATGTATTCGCGGTGCATAAGCTTGCCGCGGCGCAGATATTTAACGACGAATTTTATCAGCATAGCCGCAAGCGAAACCCAAAGGAAGTTGAATCCCCAAGCAATGCTGTTTGTGAAATCGGAAAGGATTCCCAAAAGCACCATAAATCCGAACGCGAGCGCGTATGCCAAAGCAACGAAGCCAACCTGAAGCGTCAGCTTGTCAACCGATTCGTTATCAGGAATTTCAGTGTTGCCCGGGTTTGTCGGATCAACGAACTCGTCGGATTGCTTTGCCTTGCGCACGGAAAGCTTGCCGTGTCTTTTCTGAATGTTGATATATATAACTCCGAAAACAGACGCAACCACGAATCCTATAGACGCAAGCGAAAGTCCGAAGCTTCCGTTTCCTGCGAATTGCGCGTCTTTTATGTTGGTGAAATTAATATCCCAGCTGAGCGCGTTTCCGGGGCCTTGTCCAAACGCGAGGGGGAGAATAAGACCGCAAACGTAGGATATAACGCCTTGACCCGTTTTCGTGAAGAAAAAGAGCGCGAGCGAAATTCCAAGTCCGACGAATGCTTGAAGCATATAGGTTCCGCCTTGCAAAGCACCGAATTCGAACACCTGCGTGCGTTTCGCCTTGCACGCTCTTTTTTCGGTTTTGAGCGACATAGCCGCAAAGCCGATTGCCAAGCAGTGATAGGTTATGATTTGCATAAATCTATTGTCAACGAGAATGACGTTAAACTGCTTGCAGATAATATCCACGGCAAGAAGCAATCCTCCTCCCAAAAGGGCGGACGGAATAAGGCAGTTTCTAAATAGCGGAATTTTGCGTCTTAAAATGTTGCCGAGCAGTAGGAAAAGCAGCAGCAGACCGAATTGCACAACGAATGCCCAAACGGCATCGTAGTTTGCTAACGAAAAATCCCAGCTTGACGTAAGTTCCATAAAGGGTAACCTCCAAAATTAAGGAATTATCACAGCTACGGTTAGAGAAAATTTCTCTGCAAAATCTAAAATAACGTAGATATTGTAGCATAAAAAGGCGCGTTTGTCAACTAACCTCAATCGCCATAGCGTAACTTGTGCAACACTTTTAAGAAAAATTTTGCAATTTCAATTTTTCTTTTGTGCGGTATGTGGATAGTACGACGGTATTTCATACATGTGCGTACAGTTTATACGCAGTTCTCTTGACATAGAACTAACATTTCGACCTAATAATTTTGCAATTTTTCTGTAACTGTAACCTTTTTTGTAAAATTCCCGTAGACAACAACGTTCTTCTATGGTAAAATGGGTATAGCTCATATTGAATCTCCTTTTGTTTTTTGTTGTGCGGTAACTTCATTATAACACAGGATTCAATATGAGTGTTCTTTTTTCTTAAAAGTGTTGCACTTAAT
>JAGBUD010000185.1 GCA_017630995.1 Clostridia bacterium | reverse complement strand
CCGCATCTACCTCTCTTATATTTGCCAAGAACTTGTTTCCAAGTCCCTCCCCCTTTGAAGCACCGCGAACCAATCCCGCGATATCAACAAATTCAATTACGGCGGGGGTGAATTTTTCGGGCTTATACATTTCCGCAAGCTTATCAAGACGCTTATCGGGTACCGCAACAATTCCTACATTAGGATCTATCGTGCAAAAGGGATAGTTTGCTGATTCAGCTCCCGCATTTGTAAGCGCGTTAAAAAGCGTACTTTTTCCAACGTTGGGAAGACCGACTATACCAAGTTTCATTTTATTTCTCCTTTAATTTTTCGTTTGTTTTCAAGAGACTTGCCGCAGTTTTGATAGGCAAAACCAATTTTTCAAACAAAAACAATATACTAATCATAAATTATACCATATTGATTTCTTTTTTTCAAGACATATGAGCAAATTATTATCCCCACTCTTTAAGTAAAAGCTTTAAAAACAGGCTTTCGGAGCGGTGTTTGATTTATAAATATTATTTTTATTGCTTTCGCCTTTACAAACTCATTACGATATGATATAATTGCTATATAACTTTTTAAAAGCTGCGAGAATGTTATGGATATAATTAGTTTCAAGGTTGGCGATTTTCTTAAAATGAAAAAAAAGCACCCATGCTCTCAAGACGTTTTTGCTATCAAAAAAATTGGAAGTGACGTCAAGATTGTTTGCACGGGTTGCCAAAGAGATTTGATCATTCCGCGAGAAAAGCTGGAAAAAATGATAAAATGCGTCATTACAAGTGACGAGAACTTGGAGAAATAATGTTTTACTATCTGAACGGAATTCTTGAAATGAACGAAGCGGGCACCTGCGTTGTTGATTGCGGCGGCGTTGGTTATAAGCTTACGACAAGCTTGATAACAACCGAGCTTTTATCCGACAAGCTTGGTCAAAAGGTAAAGGTTTACACACATCTTGCAGTAAGAGAAGACGGCATTGAGCTTTTTGGATTTGAAAGCAACGAGGAGCGCGAATGCTTCAATAAGCTTATTTCGGTAAGCGGTGTGGGTCCTAAAGCGGCTATGAGCATTCTTTCGATTATGACTCCCGATAATTTTGCGCTTTCGGTTTGTACCGAGGATATAAAGGCAATTTCAAAGGCATCGGGAATAGGCAGTAAAACGGCTGCAAGAATTGTTCTTGAGCTCAAGGACAAGCTTTCAGCAGAGCTTTCGGCATATAACGGAAAAGGAAGCACCGCAAAAAAATCCACAACTCCCGTCACCGTATTTTCGGGCAATCTTGCGGAGGCAACCGAAGCGCTTATGGTTCTTGGATATGATAAAAATTCGGTTTCCAATGCAATTTCAGGCCTTGACCCCAAGGCTGAAACGGGCGAAATAATAAGACTTGCACTCAAAAAGCTTGCAAGATAACTTGAGGTATAGGCTATGATGGAAGAAGTTAACGAATTCGATTACGAAAATCGAATTGTCTCAAACGAATATGATGCAAATGAGGATTTTGAGGTTGAAAATTCACTTCGCCCCAAGTCTTTAGACGAATACGTCGGGCAAACAAAGGCAAAGGAAAATCTCAAGGTTTACATCGAAAGCGCAAAAATGCGCGGCGAATCGTTAGACCACGTTTTGCTTTACGGCCCTCCCGGACTCGGTAAAACCACACTTTCGGCTATTATCGCCAACGAAATGGGTGTCAAAATACGCACGACGTCGGGCCCTGCCATTGAAAAGCAAGGTGACCTTGCCGCAATTCTCACCAACCTTTCTGACGGCGACGTTCTTTTCATAGACGAAATTCACCGTCTTTCACGCGCGGTTGAGGAGATACTCTATCCCGCTATGGAAGATTATTCCATTGATATAATTATAGGAAAGGGTCCGAGCGCACGCTCGATACGTCTTCCCTTGCCTAAATTCACACTCATAGGTGCAACCACCCGCGCAGGTCAGCTCACAACTCCTCTGCGCGACAGATTCGGAGTTCTTTTAAAGCTTGAGCTTTACACACCGCAAGAGCTTGCGGACATCGTTAAAAGATCAGCGGGAATACTTGAAATTCCGATTACTGACGACGGCGCTTTAAGCATTGCCTCGCGCTCAAGAGGTACTCCTCGAATAGCTAATAGACTTTTGAAGAGAATACGCGATTTCGCACTTGTAAAGGGCGATGGAACAATAACTACAGAAATAGCAAAGCTTGCACTTGAGGCACTTGAAATAGACGAACTTGGACTTGATACCATCGACAGACGAATGCTCGAGGCTATTATAAAATTCTATGGCGGAGGTCCTGTCGGACTTGAAACGCTTGCCGCAACAATCGGTGAAGAAGCAATAACAATCGAGGACGTCTACGAGCCTTATCTTATGCAGATTGGATTCCTTGCACGAACTCCGAGAGGAAGATGTGCAACCCGCCTTGCATACGACCATCTCAATATTGCATTCAAGCAAAACGATGCAAGCACACAAATTGCAGGACAAAGCAATATAAATTTTGAATAAAAAATCAAGGCAGAATATAAAAAAAGCATTAATGACACCGAAGAAAAAATCGGAGCGTTAATGCCTTTTTTTATTGCTGGATTTTAGCGAAGCGCGTCTATCGCCGCTTTTCTATCCTTGCAATTAAATACTGCGCTACCCGCAACAAGAACGTTTGCGCCTGCAGCTATTGCGTCCTTTGCGGTTGCTTCGTTTATACCGCCGTCAACCTGAATATCAATATCAAGTCCGCGCTTCTCTATTTCGGCGCGAAGCGCCTTTACCTTGTCAAGACAGAA
Organism: Clostridia bacterium; assembly: GCA_017630995.1. The sequence goes on along the minus strand of JAGBUD010000185.1, from coordinate 1,132 downwards.
CGGAATAAGTGACTGTCCGCCATATCCGGGTTCAACCGTCATAACGAGAATCATATCACAATCGTCAAGGTAAGGATAGACAGATTCAATAGGGGTGTTGGGCTTTACGGAAAGAGAAACCTTTTTGCCCTTGTCCTTTATCATTTTTATACAGCCCTCCACGTCATCTGTGGCTTCAATATGAAACGTGATAAGATCTGCGCCCGAATCAATAAATCTATCAATATATCTTTCGGGCTTATGTATCATAAGATGAACGTCAAGGAACATATCGGTTACCTTGCGAAGAGAGGCGATTATAGGAAAAGCGAATGACATATTAGTTACGAACATACCGTCCATAACGTCTATATGCGCCATTTCCGCGCCTGCATTTTTAATGTTTTCAACCTCGGCGCCGAGAATTGCAAAGTCTGCCGAGAGAATTGACGGAGAAATTTTTACCATTTTCTTCCCTTTCTGTGTTTATATATTTTAATTATTATCTTTAATAAGTGTAGCGATGAAAAAAATACTGCATATTATACTATAGAATGCTTCACTGCCGTGAAGAATTCAAAAATACGGCAAACCGATGCGACGTAGACTTCGAAGAAAAAGGACGTGTGATAGATGTTCGCCGCAACCGTATGCCTTTTGATTGGCGCCTTAAACGGCGCCTTTATTTTTTCTCAAGAAGCACAACTGCGTGGGCGCTGATTCCCTCTTCTCTTCCCGTAAATCCGAGGTGCTCCTCCGTTGTTGCTTTTACGTTAACGCGCTCCTTTTCGGTATTCAAAACAAACGCGATATTTTGGCGCATTTTATCGATATGAGGCGAAAGCTTGGGGCGCTGCGCTATAACCGTTGCATCGACGTTAACTATAGAAAAACCGCGGTTATTCATAAGCGAAAAAACGTCTGAAAGAAGCGATATACTTGATATTCCGCGATATTTTTCATCGGAATCGGGAAAATGCTTTCCTATATCGCCCTCGCCCATAGCACCAAGTATTGCGTCCATTATTGCATGCAAAAGAACGTCCGCGTCGGAATGACCGAGAAGACCCACCTCGTGCTCTATATCAACTCCGCCCAATACAAGCCGCCTATCGCTGACGAGCTTATGGACGTCATATCCGTGACCAATCCT
>JAGBUD010000184.1 GCA_017630995.1 Clostridia bacterium | reverse complement strand
GTGCCGCGCGAGGAGCTTGTCAGAATTCATGCTTCGTCAGGAACCACGGGCAAGCCCACCGTCGTCGGATACACAGAGGGCGATATGCAGGTTTGGACGGAATGTGTTTCAAGAATTGCGGCGGCGGGCGGAGCTTCAAGGAGTGACGTTGCGCAGATATGCTTTGGATACGGAATGTTCACGGGTGCGCTCGGTCTGCATTACGGTCTTGAAAACATTGGAGCAACGATAGTCCCCTCGTCAACGGGAAATTCCGAAAAGCAGCTTATGTACATGAAGGATTTTGAAACCACTCTCCTCGTTGCAACTCCCTCGTATGCTTTAAGGCTTGCCGAGGTTGCGCGCGAGATTGGAATAGACCCCAAAAGCGACCTCAAGGTTAAAATTGCGCTCGTCGGAAGCGAGCTTTTGACCGATGCAATGCGTGCGGAGATGCACAAGTATTGGGGCGAGGATGTGATTGTCACCTCGAATTACGGAATGAGCGAGCTTATGGGCCCCGGTGTTTCGGGCGAATGTGAATACCTTTGTGGAATGCACATAAACGAGGATTTCTTTATCCCCGAAATAATCGACCCCGTAACCGAGGAGGTTTTGCCTCCGGGCGAATGGGGCGAGCTTGTTATAACCTGCATAAAAAAAGAGGCTCTGCCTCTCATAAGATACAGAACAAAGGACCTCACCCGTCTTTTCTACGAGCCTTGCAAGTGCGGAAGAACGACCTGCAGAATGGAAAATCTTTCCGGTAGAAGCGACGATATGCTCAAGATAAGAGGAGTAAACGTCTTCCCGAGTCAGATTGAGGAGATAGTGCTTGGCGTTGACGGTCTTGGACCTCATTACGAAATCGTGGTCGAGAGAGAGGGCTATGCCGATAAGCTCACCGTAAGAGTTGAGCTTGTAAGCCTTACAGACTCCTTTACCGACCTCGAAAGGATAGAAAAAACGGTTAAAAACAGACTGAAGACCACCCTCGGACTTGACGCCAAGGTCAAGCTCGAATCGCCAAACACCCTCGCAAGATTTGAGGGCAAGGCAAAGAGGGTTAAGGATCTTCGCAAAAATCAATAAGGAGAAAAGAGATGAACGACAAGAGAATAATGCTCGGCAACGAAGCGATAGCAAGGGGCGCATATGAGGCGGGAGTTAAGCTTTCGAGTGCATACCCCGGAACTCCGAGCACTGAAATAAGCGAATATTTGGCAGGATACGACGCGGTGTATACCGAGTGGGCGTGTAACGAAAAGGTTGCCCTTGAGGTTGCCTCGGGCGCTTCTATTTCGGGCGTGCGCAGTATGGCTTGTATGAAGCACGTCGGACTTAACGTTGCTTCCGACCCCCTTTATACTCTCGCATACACGGGCGTGGGCGGCGGACTTGTTATCGTGGTTGCCGACGACCCGGGTATTGCAAGCTCGCAGAATGAGCAGGACACGCGTATGATTGCAAGAAGTGCGCATTTGTCGCTTATCGAGCCGTCAGATAGCGCGGAAGCAAAGGATTTCTTTAAGTTTGCCTTTGAGGTCAGCGAAAGATATGACACTCCCGTTATTTTCAGAACAACGACGAAGCTTTCTCATTCGCAAAGCGTTGTAAGCCTTGAAGAGAGAGTTGAGGTTGAGGACAAGGTATACGAGAGAAGCGTGCCCAAGTACGTAATGATGCCCGCCTCTGCAATAGGCAGACATAAGGTTGTTGAGGCAAGAGAAAATCTCCTTGCCATTGAGGGTGCGGATTTTGCCATAAACCGCGTTGAAGCGGGAGATAAGAAAATCGGATTTATCACCTCGGGTATTGCATATCAGTACGTCAAGGAGGCGGCTCCAAATGCAAGTGTTTTGAAGCTCGGACTTATCAATCCTCTGCCGAAAAAGCTTATCGAGGATTTCATAAGCTCGGTTGATGAGGTTATCGTTTTTGAGGAGCTTGAGCCCGTTATCGAGGAGCAGATAAGAAGCTGGGGATACTCGGTTAAGGGTAAGGAGCTTTTCACAAAGCAGGGCGAATACAGCGCAAATATGCTTCGTAGCTACCTTACGGGAAAGGACGAAAAGATTTTCGACGCAACTCCCTCACCCGCACGCCCCCCGATTCTTTGCCCCGGTTGCCCGCACAGAAGCGTATTCTCCGTGCTTAATAAGCTCAAAATACACGCGGCGGGAGATATCGGCTGCTACACGCTCGGCGCGGTTGCTCCCCTTAACGTCATCGACACGACGATATGCATGGGCTCCAGCATTTCAATTCTTCACGGAATGGAAAAGGCAAAGGGCAAGGACTTCATCAAAAATTGGGTTGCAACGATAGGCGACTCCACGTTCTTACATACGGGTATAAACTCGCTCATAAGCATGGTTTACAACAAGTCGACGGGCACCGTTATGATTCTCGACAACAGAACAACGGGAATGACGGGACATCAAGAGCACGCCGCAACGGGAAAAACGCTCAAGGGCGAAGAAACCTACGCTATAAACCTTGCCGAGCTTTGCCGCTCGGTTGGAGTCCCGCGGGTTATTGAGATCGACGCGTTTGACGTCAAGGGTCTTGAGGCTGTCGTTAAAGAAAGCGTTTCGGGCGACGAGCTGACCGTTATTATAGCGAAAGCACCTTGCGCTCTTCTCAAGGGACAGAAATTCCCGCATAAGTGCGTGTGCGACGCAGAAAAATGCAAAAAATGCGGCGCTTGTATGAAGATTGGCTGCCCCGCAATAACCAAAAATGCCGATGGCACGGTTAAAATTGACGAAACAATGTGCAACGGCTGCGGTCTTTGTATGAATTACTGCAAGTTCGGTGCTATTACCAAGGAGGCAAGATAATATGAATATTATGGTGGTTGGCGTAGGCGGACAAGGAACTTTGCTTACAAGCCGAATAATCGGAAAAACCGCTCTTGAGGCGGGATTTGACGTAAAGCTCTCCGAGGTGCACGGAATGGCGCAGAGAGGAGGAAGCGTTGTTACGTTCGTAAGATACGGCGAAAAGGTTTACGAGCCTGTATGCGAGGAGGGCACGGTTGACGTGCTTATATCCTTTGAGCGCCTTGAGGCGCAGAGATACGCGCACTTTTTAAAGAGCGACGGAATAATGATTGTAAACGACACGAGAATAGACCCGATGACCGTAGTAATCGGAGCGGCAACCTATCCCGACGGTATAATAGAGTCGCTTTCTGCAAAGCATAAGGTTTACACGATAGACGGAGCCGAAATCGCAAAGTCTCTCGGAAACAGCAAGGTGCTTAACTCTGCCGTTCTCGGCCTTGCGGCAAAGCACATTGGATTTTCGGAGGAGGAGTGGATATCCGTAATATCCGCAACCGTTCCTCAAAAGACCATAGAAATCAACACCCTCGCTTTTAAGGCAGGATACGGAAATTAACTCCACGGAGAAAACAAAATGATTTGGAACGAAAAAATAGAAACGATGCCTACGGAGCAGATGCGAGCGCTCCAAAGCGAAAGACTTGTAAAGCTCGTAAAATACGTGTACGATAACGTTGAATTTTACAGAAAACGTATGGATTCGGTAGGCGTTAAGCCCTCTGACATAAAGAATATAGACGACATCGTAAAGCTTCCGTACACTACAAAGGACGATTTGCGCGATACGTATCCTTTCGGGCTTTTTGCGGCTCCGCACAGCGATATAGTAAGAATACACGCTTCGTCGGGCACAACGGGCAAGGCAACAGTAGTTGGATATACCAAAAACGATATAGACATTTGGTCGGAATGTGTCGCAAGATGCTTTACTATGGCGAACGTAGATAAGGACAGTATAATTCAGGTTGCTTACGGATACGGACTTTTCACGGGCGGACTCGGCGCTCATTACGGCGCGGAAAAGGTTGGCGCGATGGTTGTCCCCATGAGCACGGGTAATTCAAAGAAGCTCACCACGATGATGGTTGACTTCGGCGCAACGAACATAGCCTGCACACCCTCTTATCTTCTCCATCTTTCCGAGGTTCTTCGTGACGAGGGATTGCTTGATAAGGTAAAGCTCAAATCCGCAATATGCGGTGCTGAACCCTGGACTGAAAAAATGCGTACGGAGATAGAGTCAAGACTCAATATCACCGCGCACGATATATATGGACTCAGCGAGATTATGGGACCGGGAGTTGCTTGCGACTGTGAGTACCACACGGGACTTCATATCTGCGAGGACCATTTCTATCCCGAAATTATAGACTCAAAGACGCTCACCCCCGTTGCAGACGGAGAGCTTGGCGAGCTTGTTTTCACAACACTCACCAAAGAGGGAATTCCGCTTATCCGTTACAGAACAAAGGACCTCACCTCGATTACGAGAGGGGTTTGCAAGTGCGGAAGAACGAGCGCGAGAATTTCTCGCTTCAAGGGCAGAAGCGACGATATGCTCATAATAAGAGGAGTAAACGTATTCCCGAGCCAAGTTGAAGCGGCGCTCATTAACGTTGAAGAGGTAACTCCTCACTATATGATGGTCGTAGACAGAGAGAACAATCTTGACACGCTTGAAATTCAGGTAGAGGTTGACGTAAAATATTATACCGACGAGATAAAGGGCATAGAAAAGCTCACCAAGAAAATCTCGGGCGTAATTCAGCAAGCGCTCGGTATAAGCGCAAAAATCAAGCTCGTAAGCCCGAACACCTTGAAGCGCAGCGAGGGCAAGGCGGTTCACGTTATAGATAACCGCAAGCTTTATTAATTTTGCAAGGAGAAAAACAAAATGACAGCTAATCAGTTATCCGTATTTATAGAAAACAGAAAAGGAAGACTCGGTGAGGTTTTGCGCGTTCTCAAGGAAAACGACGTGAACATTTTTTCAATCAGTCTTGCGGACACAACCGAGTACGGACTTTTGCGCCTTATCGTCAGCGACGCGGAAAAGGGCAAGGATATTCTCCTTGAAGCAGGATTTTCCGCAATGCTCACAAAGGTTCTCATTATAAAGGTTCCACACGTTGCGGGAAGCCTTCAAAAAATCCTCACTCTCGTGGCGGAAAAGGACGTTAATATCGAGTATATGTACGGTCTTTCAGTTGAAGCCGAGGACGCTTCCATCGTTATGAAAACAAACGACCTCGACGTTGCTATCGAGG
>JAGBUD010000183.1 GCA_017630995.1 Clostridia bacterium | reverse complement strand
GTACCGCAATATACGGCGGTACATCTGTTACTTATCTTGTGAGAGGAGTACGAGTGATAGTGACCGAGTGCAACGTAATCAACGGGAAGAGACTCTAAATCAGCCTTGCCTATTGCGTATCCGTCGTCGCATCTGTCGCGAAGCTCTCCGTGTAAAACCAGTATGTTTTTTTCGTCTTCTGCAAGCTTGATATTGGAAAACATATCGCTCCGTATATCGCTTCTGCCGATAATATTGCACCCGTTCAGCTTAAAATATGTCCACTCGCTTCCGAAAATAAAGAGATTTTCGGGAAGAGTAATACCCGAGCTTTTCAGCACGTCGCGCTCGTGGTTTCCCGGCAAATAATAGAAGAATATTTTAGAATGAGCATTTATTATCTCAACAACGTTTTTTAGAGTTCTTTTACCTATTCGCTCACTGTCGAAAAGGTCGCCCGATATGATGATTGCTTGAGCGGATTTTGCTTCAGCTGAATCCGTAAGTCTTTTGAATGAAATGAGCAATTCGTTCTTTCTCTCTCTAACCTTTGCCGAGTCAAGACGCGTGGTCATAGGTGAATCGAGGTGTAGGTCCGAAACGTGAAAAAATTTCATTTTGTTTCTCTCTTTCTAAATTGCGACGGTGAAAGACTGCAATTTTTTTGAAATACCTTTGAAAAATACGAGGTGTCCGAAAAGCCAACACCCTCCGCAATTTCTGCGATTGTCATATCCGTTTCGTGAAGCATTCTTTTTGCTTCTTCGATTCTTAATTCTGTTAAATAGTCCATAACGGTTATGCCGTATTTTTCTCGAAATGTGGGGCAAAGCGCGGATTTTGTTCTGCCAAGCGCCGCGCAAATGTCTTTCATATTTATCTTTTCTCTGAAATTTTCGTATATGTAAAGTCTTGTCAGCTCTGCGGTTGAGGGCTTGCTTCCTTGAAGTGCGTTTATGAGTGTCAGATATTCTGCGCAAATAGTCATTATTTTTGCAAGGGAAGCGGTTTTCTCAATGCTGACAACCTGAATACTTGAAACCAGCTCTGTGGCTTCAGCTTCGGATATTCCGATGGCGCATAAGCGATCTGCAATGCTTCTGTCGTCCACCGTTTCGTCCTTGAGCTGCCCCATCATCAAGTATCCCGAGGGAGAGCCGAGGCTGTGTAGCGGACAAATAACTTCAGTCAGTCCGTAGCGGCATTTTCTTATTATGGTTTTTTGTGAATTGCGCACCTGCTTGCAAAGCTCGGCGTCTTCGCTTTTGCATTTTGCAAGCTCACCCTTTGTGCCGTGGATTCGCGCACAAATAGGGAGCGGATTTTTAGGATAGGCGGCAATTTCTTCAAAATTCATTCCGTGAAGTGAAATTCTGAAGCCCGAAATGTTGTAAAGCTCTTGCAAAACTGAAACGATTTCTTCGCTTTTCATAAAAACTCCTTGACAATAAAAGGTAAAATAAGACCAAAATCCGCACTACATTACAAAACATTATACTATTTTCCATTGTATTTGTCAACGAAATGTTTTATAATTTAAATATAAATTAAAAAAGGGTTGCAAAATCTGTACGAATAGTATATAATTTAGGAGACAATAAAATGTTGCATTCAAATTTTTGCATCGGCGTAGACCTCGGCGGAACCAATATCGCGGCAGGTCTTGTGGATATCGACTCAAGGAAAATCGTTAAGCAAAAAAGCGTTAAAACAAACGCACCGCGCTCTTGCGAGGAGATTTGCCGCGATATAGCGGCGCTTTGCGAGGATCTTTGTAAGATGCAAGGCATCAAAATGAAAAACGTAAGATGGATAGGCTCTGTAGCTCCCGGAATAGTTAAGGGAGATACGGTTGTTTTTGCGGCAAACCTCGGCTGGAATAATGTTCCGTACAGAAAGCTGCTCGCAACTGCAACTCGCAGACCTACCTTCATTGCAAATGACGCAAACGCGGCAGCATATGCTGAAGCGGTTTGGGGCTCGGGCAGCGGTTCTGATTCTCTCGTCGCGTTCACTATTGGAACGGGCGTCGGTGGCGGTATCGTCATTGACAAAAAGATTTGGGAGGGTATGAACGGCTTTGCGGCAGAGCTTGGTCATATGCGTATCTACAACGGCGGAAATCAGTGCGGTTGCGGAATGTGCGGCTGTCTTGAGGCTTATTGCTCGGCAACGGCTCTCGTTAAGGAAACGAAGAGAGTTATGTCGCTCAATCCCGATAGCTTGCTTTGGAAGATTTGCGAGGGCGATATTAACCGAGTAAACGGAAAAACAGTTTTTCTGGGCCTTGATAAAAATGATGCGGCTGCAAATGAAATCTTTGATGATTTTACAACTCATCTTTCGATGGGAATCTCAAATGCGATAAATATGCTTCAGCCCGATGTAGTTTGTATTGGCGGCGGCATATCGCGCGAGGAAGAGAGGCTTCTTGCCCCCATTCGTGAAAAGGTTTTAAGCACAACGTTCGGCGTTGACGGAGCAAGAACAAAGATAGTTACGGCAGCTTTTAAAAACGATGCGGGAATATTTGGAGCAGCTCTACTTGGTTTACAGGGGGAGAATTCGAAAATGCAGACTAAAGAACAGTTGATACTCGAGCACTTTCAAACCATCGGCAAATTCGCAAGCGCAACTCCTTACGGTTCTGGACACATAAACGACACCCGTCTTGTGGCGTTCATCGAAGACGGTAAGGAGAACACTTATATTCTTCAGCGTATAAATCACAACGTATTTAAAAATCCCGAGCAGCTGATGGAGAATTTTTCTTCGGTTACAGCATATCTTCGCACCATAATCGAAAAGGCGGGCGGAGATCCCGATAGAGAAACTCTCAACGTCATCAAGACTAAAGACGGAAAGAACGTATACAAAACAGAAGACGGTGAGTATTGGCGTCTTTTGAGCTTTATCTCTGAAAGTATAAGCTACGATAAGGTTGAAAATCCCGAGCAATTCTACAGCAGCGCTGTTTCGTTCGGTAATTTCCAGTATCTTCTTCGTGATTTCCCGGCAGATACTCTTTATGAAACTATACCCAATTTCCATAACACTCCCGATAGACTCAAGAAGTTTGAGGAGGCGGTTTCTTTTGACGTATGCAAGAGAGCTGCAAGCGTTGAAAAGGAAATTGAATTCGTGCGTGCGAGAGAAAATTTTGCAAGCACTCTTGAAAAGGCACACGCAGAGGGCAGACTTCCTCTCCGCGTAACTCACAACGATACGAAGCTTAACAATATCCTCTTCGACGAAAAGACGGGAAAGGCTCTCGCGGTTATTGACCTTGACACAATAATGCCCGGATACTCTGTTAACGATTTCGGAGATTCCATTAGATTCGGTGCAACCACCGCACTTGAGGACGAGGCAGATCTTTCAAAGGTTAATTTTGATATCGAGCTTTACGAGCTTTACGTAAAAGGATTTATCGAGGGCGCAAAGGGCGGCCTTACCGAGTGCGAGCTTGAAATGCTCCCCATCGGTGCAATAATGATGACCTACGAGTGCGGAACAAGATTCCTCACCGACTACCTCTCGGGCGATACCTATTTCAAAACCTCCCGTCCCGGTCATAATCTTGACCGTGCACGCAATCAGTTCAAGCTTGTTTCCGATATGGAATCTCGCCTTGAAGAAATGCGCAATATCGTAAAAAAATACTCTTAATTTGATAAGAAAAGCTCCGAGCATAGCTTGCTTTCGGAGCTTTTCTTGTTTTTAGGACAAATTGTACAAAAAAATAAACATCTATTGTACAAATTAGCCGTTGACATTGATTAATATATAGTGATAAAATATTGATGTATTATACCTTATAAATGAAAGGAATTATGTAATGTCAGAATGTAAAAGAGGTATCGTAACCCCCTTCACCGCCGAGGCAGCAAAGCTTACGTCCGGTGAATTTCTCAATATAAAGAGAAACAACGTAAAGGATAGAAAACGCCTTTCGTTCACATGTGATATAAAGGAAATGGCGGATGATGCCGTTATCCGTATCGGTCACGGATTTGAGATTTCTTGCGGAAGCTGGATCGAGATAACCAAAAAGCAGATAAGCGCTTATAATTTTTATTCTTGGACCGATCCCCAGAAGCGCGAGGTGTTTCCCGCAACCGATCTCGAATGTGAAGTAAGCAGCTTCCTCACAGTCCTTATAAATAAGGATTCAAAGGGTAACGGAAGCTTCGTCGTTGTAACAACCGCAACGGGATCGCAGAAAATAGATATGTCCAGCATCGGTGGAGACGCGGGTGAGGTATTTGTATCCCCCTTGAACTGCGAGCTTGAAAACTGCAAGCTTAATTGGATCGCAGACGGCTACGCTGATCCTATTTGGATTTTCGGCGACTCCTATCTCGGATACACCTGGTGCGGAAGATGGCCCTACTATCTCTACCGTGACGGATATAACAAGGTTCTCCTTGCGGGATATTCGGGTATGAATACCCAAAGAGGTCTTGAGGACTTCAAGGTTGCTCTCGAAAAGGGAACACCCAAGTACGTTCTTTGGTGCCTTGGTATGAACAACGGAGATAAGACCGAGGACCCCAATCCCGATTGGCTTGCCGCAACGGAGGAATTTCTTACAATATGTAAATATAAGGGAATAACGCCTATTTTGGCAACTATTCCCAACACCCCCGTCGTAACCAACGAGCCTAAAAACATTTGGGTAAGAAATTCAGGATACAGATACATAGATTTCAACCGTGCCGTAGGCGCGGATAAGAATCCGGAATGGTATCCCGCAATGCTTCACACCGATAGAGTTCACCCCGAAGAAAAGGGCGCAGTTGCTCTTTATTCGCAGGTGCTTATCGATTTCCCCGAAATAATGAAGAGATAAGAGAGGATTTTGTATGTCAAAATGCAATAGAGGTATCGTAACCCCCTTTACCGCTGAAGCGGCAAAGCTTTCGTCGGGTGAGTTTCTTGAAATAAAGAGAAATAACGTAAAGGATAGAAAGCGCCTTTCGTTCACATGTGATATAAAGGAAATGGCAGACGATGCCGTTATCCGCATAGGCCACGGATTTGAGATTTCTTGCTCGGGTTGGGTGGAAATCACAAAAACTCAAATAACAACCTATACCTATATCGGTTGGATAGATCCCCCTAAAAGAACTGTTCTTCCCACAACGGATCTTGAATTCGAGGTTAAGGATTTTCTTACCGTCGTTATGAATAAGGACGTAAAGGGCAACGGAAGCTTTATCGTAGTAACCTCTGCGGGTGGCTCAAAGAGATTTGACGTTTCAAACGTTGGCGGTGATATCGGTCCTATTTTTGCATCTCCCCTTAACTGTGAAATTGAAAACTGCAAGCTTAATTGGATTGCAGACGGATATGCAGATCCCATTTGGGTGTTCGGTGATTCCTACCTCGGATATAACGATCCTGCAAGATGGCCGTACTATCTCTACCGCGACGGATATAATAAGGTTCTCCTCGCAGGATTTTCGGGTATGAATACTCAAAGAGGTCTTGAGGACTTCAAGGTTGCTCTCGAAAAGGGAACACCTATATGCGCAGTATGGTGTCTCGGTATGAATAACGGAGATAAAACGGACGATCCTAACCCCGATTGGCTTGCCGCAACGGAGGAATTCCTTACAATTTGTAAGTATAAGGGAATAACTCCCATACTTTCAACAATCCCCTCAACTCCAAAGGTCAATAACGAGCCTAAAAATATTTGGGTAAGAGCCTCGGACTATCGCTATATAGACTTTAACCGTGCAGTCGGTGCAGATAAGGACCGCGCATGGTATCCAAATATGCTCTATACAGACGAGGTGCACCCCGCAAAGAACGGCGCAATGGCGCTCTATTCACAGGTGCTTATCGACTTCCCCGAAATAATGAAAAGATAAT
>JAGBUD010000182.1 GCA_017630995.1 Clostridia bacterium | reverse complement strand
CTGTCGGTTAACCTTTCCGAATCCTATCATTTGGATTCTTAAATCCGTGCCCTCCTTGAGAGTTGCCTTTTTCGTGTTTATCAGATTGGGAATAAAGAGGGTTGCGGGGTGGTTGTTTATGAAGTCAACCGAAATCATTTTGTATTTGTTAAGACAATGCACCATACCGTGCGAGGCTTGAATTATTCTGCGATAAACCGCCTCGTTATCCTCGTTTGAAAAAACGTAAACGTCAATGCCGCATACCGTGTCTGTGTAGGCGGTGTTCAATTCAGTGCCGATTCCCGACGTGAGCGCCGCAGCTTGAAAGGCGAGCTTCAAATCTGCGGTTTCGTTTTCGGTCATAATGATAACCGAAACGTGACGTGTGCCGTAGCTTGCGCAATTCTTCTTGAGCGTTTCTTCGAGGTTATCACCGTCGCCGAATTTTATGTATGCGGCGCGGTTTATGTATGCGTATTCCTTAAATTCATCGGTGAGATTATCAGCAAGAACAAGCAGGTCGCAAGCCTTGTGCGAGGTTGCGGATTTCTCGCCGCCGGCGCGCTTCATCGAGTCGATTATCATTTGGCTTTTCTTGCCGCAGCCGACAATTACAACCGCGTCCTTCTTGCCCTTTTTGATTTTTTTGAGAATCGCCTCGTTGACAAGCATTCTGTAGAAAACGGAAACCGAGAAGAGTACGGTGTTCAAAACGGCAAGCGAGATAAAGATTACCGTGGTAACGGCAAAGAGGGTGTTTTCACTCATGATCGGAATGAGAACGTCTTGGTCAAAGGAAAGAACGGCGGTTGCAACGGTGAATTTTATGGCTTTAAGCGCGGCGCGCACCACGCTGTCACCAATATGCGAATACGCCGCAAAGTATATGGGAAGGGCAGAGAAATAAAATATCAAAAATCTACCCTTTTTGTAGTTTTGTATTAAGTTGAGCCTATTTTTTCTGTCCGCAACCTTTAGCGAAACTGCGGATATAATAACAGTTATTGCCATATAAACGAGGGCAATTACAGAGCAAACATTCAAGGTCATAGTTAAAAATTCCTTTTATATAAAATGATGGAAAATTCCTCTTTTTTACCATTTTAGCACATAATTTGACAAAATACAATGAATTTATATACATTTTATAAATAAAAAGAGGAGAAAGCGTGGTAACGCTTTCTCCGTAAGAGCTTTGTTATTGCAGCTTTTCCTTTGCAACGACAAGCATGAGCTTTATTCTGTTTTCTTGATTGACCTTGGTTGCACCCGGGTCGTATTCGATGTCCACGATATTAAGGCGCGGGTCAACTCGTCTAACCTTGTTTATCATTCCCTTTGCGGCAACGTGGCAAGGAAGGCAGCCGAAAGGCTGAACGATAACGATGTTCTCGTATCCGTGGTCGGCAAATTCAAGCATTTCTGCCGCGAGATACCAGCCCTCGCCCATGCTGTTTCCAATTCCGATGATTCCCTCTGCGCGAGCCTTGAGGTCGTTAACGCGCTCGGGTGCAACGAATGCGGGATTTGCCTCAATTGCCGAAATAAGCAAGTCCTCCATCTTGAACATATATTTCATAGCTATATTCAAAATTGCCTTTTTAATCTTATTTCCGCCGTAAAGTCTTAAGTCCTCAAGAGCACCGTTAGTCTTGTAAATTCCAAATCCCAAAATACTCGGAACGTAAACCTCGCAGTCTTGCTCGGCAAGGAATTTTTCAAGGTGGTTATTTCCGGGAGCTGAATATTTGAGGAAAAGCTCGCCTATAACCGCAACCTTAACCTTGGGTGTCTTTTCTATCTTGATAGACGCAAAATCGTCGGCTATTGCCTTGAGGTTTTTCTTGATTGCGCCCTTTGAGAAGCCGCGACCCTTGGAAAACGTGTTTCCTATTATGTCTGTCCACTTGTCAACCATGGCGTCGGTTTCGCCCTTGTTTACTTCATACGGGCGCACTTGATTGCTCACAATCATTATCATATCGCCGTAAATGAGTCCCGCAAGAGCCATGAGGAGAGAGCGTGGTGTAAGGTTAACGCCCGAATTAAGCTCAAGTCCCCAAATGTTTGCCGAAATAAAGGGCACGTTGGGGTATCCCGCTTGCTCAAATGCCTTTCTCATAAGGTTGATATAGTTGCTATCTCTGCAGCCGCCGCCCGATTGGGTGATAACCATTGCCACCTTGTTGGGGTCGTATTTTCCGCTTTTCATCGTGGCAAGCATTTGACCCGTGGTCAGCATAGCGGGGTAGCACATATCGTTATGGAGGTATTTCTGCGCAAGCTGAAGCACCTCGGGGCCCTCGTTTTCCATTATCTCGATTTTAAAGCCTTGTCTTAAAAGAATCGGCTTCAAAATTTTGAAATGTATAGGAGCCATGCTGGGAGAAAGAATGGTGTAATCCTTCTTCATTTTGAGGGTGAATTTTATTCTTTCTCTGTAATGTGATTTTTCTTGCATTACTTCTCACCCTCCTCTTTTTTTTGTTGGTCTATTGCGGCTATAAGGCTCCTCAAGCGGATTTTTATAGCGCCGAGGTTGGTAACCTCGTCTATCTTTATCTGCGTGTAAAGATTGCCGTAATATTCGAGGAGTCTGCGCACCTCGTCGGTTGTCAGCGCGTCAAGTCCGCAGCCGAATGAAACGAGATGAACGAGGTACATATCGTTCTGCGTTGAAACGTACTTTG
>JAGBUD010000181.1 GCA_017630995.1 Clostridia bacterium | reverse complement strand
GTCCTCGAATTCAAGCTCAAGTCCGTCTAACTCAAAAAGCTTTTGATATTGCTTATAAATAGCATTCTTCGGCTCCTTGAGAATTCGCACAAGTGCGCTCTCGTCAAGATTGTCAAGTGTAACGATAACGGGAAGTCTGCCCACAAGCTCGGGAATTATTCCGTATTTAACAACGTCGTGAGCGATAACGTCCTTGTAAACTCCGCGCTTAACCTTTTCCTTGGTGGTCGCTTTCTCTGTTGAGAAGCCTATCTGCTGCGCGCCCTTGCGTTGCTCGATTATCGTTTCGATTCCGTCAAAGGCACCGCCGCAAATGAAAAGGATATTCTTGGTGTTTATCTGTATAAATTCTTGATTTGGGTGCTTTCTTCCGCCCTGCGGGGGAACGTTTGCAACCGTACCCTCAAGAATTTTAAGAAGAGCCTGCTGAACACCCTCGCCCGAAACGTCACGCGTTATTGAACGGTTTTCTCCCTTGCGCGAAATCTTGTCGATTTCATCGATATATATTATTCCGTGTTCCGCGCGCTCAACATCATAATCTGCCGCTTGTATAAGGCGGAGCAATATGTTTTCAACGTCCTCGCCAACGTATCCCGCTTCTGTGAGCGTTGTTGCGTCTGCAATAGCAAATGGAACCTTGAAGCTCTTTGCAAGCGTTTGCGCAATATAGGTTTTTCCAACACCCGTGGGGCCGAGAAGAAGAACGTTTGACTTTTGAATTTCAACCTCATCGATGTCCGCAATCTCTTCCTTGCTTTTTCTCTTTGAAGAAGCAGCGGCTTCCTTGAGCGTCAAAATTCTTTTATAATGATTGTAAACGGCAACGGAGAGTGCAAGCTTTGCATCGTCCTGTCCAATAACGTACCTATCAAGCATTCCCTTGATTTCGATGGGGCGGGGGAGTGTCTCAAAGGTTAAATCCTCGATATCTACGTCGCCGCTACGAGATTCGAACTGCTCGTCAATAAAATCCGCGCAAATGCTTACGCAGCCGTCGCAGATGTAAGACTTGCCGTCAGCAGATGGGAAAAGCAGAGAAACCTCGTCCTCACCTCTTCCGCAAAACGAGCACTTCCTAATAATGCGATTGTTTTCGGAATCTGACATTTTATATTTCCTTTTTAGTAATTACTTTGTCGATAAGACCGTATGCTTGCGCCTCGTCTGCGGTCATAAAATTATCTCTCTCGGTGTCGTTTTCGATGGTAGAAAGCGGCTTTCCTGTTTGCTCGGAAAGAAGCTTGTTGAGCTTTTCCTTGATTCTAATGATTCTGTCAGCGTGAATTTTTATATCGGTTGCCTGACCTTGCATACCGCCAAGGGGCTGATGAATCATAATTTCTGCATTGGGAAGTGCCATTCTCTTGCCTTTAGCTCCGCTTGAAAGCAAAAATGCACCCATCGAAGCCGCCATACCAACGCAAATGGTTGAAACGTCGCACTTAATATAATTCATAGTGTCGTAAATTGCCATTCCTGCAGTAATTGAGCCTCCGGGGCTATTGATGTAAAGATATATGTCCTTGTCGGGATCCTGCGCTTCAAGGTAAAGAAGCTGAGCAACAACGAGGGAAGCGGTGGTGTCATTAACCTCGTCTGCAAGGAAGATTATTCTGTCATTAAGAAGTCTTGAATAAATGTCGTAGGAGCGCTCGCCGCGCGAGGTCTGCTCAACGACCATTGGAACAAGTGCCATAATAAAATCCTTTCTTAATTAAATTTTGAGAAAAACAAATATAGCTTTATTAAAAGCCGACAGTCAAAAGCTTTGAGTCTGACCGTCGGCTGATGTTAATTGTTAGTTAGCTTCGTTTTCGTTTGCTGCTTCAGCTTTCTTTTCAGCAGCCTTCTTGGTGGTTCTCTTGGTGGTCTTTTTAGCACCCTTAACCTTTGCGTTGGTCTTAACAACGTCCATAGCACGGCTAACGAGGAGGTCTGCCTTTATGTCTTCAGCCATAACCATAGCCTTAACCTGCTCTACGGGAACGTTATAAGCCTCGGAGATTCTGGTGTACTCGCCCTCAACGTCCTCGTCGGAAACCTCAAGGTTTTCGAGAACAGCGATCTTCTCAAGAGCAAGGCGCATCTTAACCTGCTTTTCAGCCTGGGGACGCATCTGCTCGCGAAGAGCCTCTATGGTAAGACCGGTATACTTGAAGTAGGTGTTGAGATCAAGTCCGTTTTGACGGAGTCTTGTATCGTAGTCACGAACGAAGTTCTCGGTTTCAGCCTCGAACATAGGCTCGGGAATATCAGCAACGAGCTTTTCGATAAGAGCTTCAGCGAGTGCGGTTTCGAATTCAGCCTGAGCCTTATCCTCGTTTCTCTTTTCCATTTTAGCCTTAATGTCTGCCTTATATTCAGCAAGAGTATCAAATTCGGAAACGTCCTGTGCAAATTCGTCATCTGCCTCGGGAAGCTCCTCAAACTTGATAGCGTTGAGCTTGGTCTTGAAGGTTGCAGCCTTACCTGCAAGCTCTGCTGCGTGATATTCTTCGGGGAATGTAACGTTAACGTCAAACTCCTCACCAACAGTCTTTCCAACTATCTGATCCTCGAAACCGGGAATGAAAGAGCCGGAGCCGAGCTTGAGGTCGTGGTTATCACCTTTGCCGCCGTTGAATGCAACGCCGTCAACAAATCCCTCGTAGTCGATGTTCGCGATGTCACCCATAGCAGCTGCTCTGTCGGTAACCTCAACGGTTCTTGCATTTCTCTCACGGGTGCGGGTAAGCTCAGCCTCAACGTCCTCGTCGGTAACTGCCGCAACGTTCTTTTCAGCCTCAATGCCCTTGTAGTCGTTGATTTCAACATCAGGCTTAACAAAGCCCTCAGCCTTGAGAACGATATCGCCGTCCTCGGAAACAAGGTCGAATTTGGGAGCGCCCACAACGGTGATGCCTGCTTCCTTAACAGCAGCCTCGAAAGCATCGGGAATGCAAGCGTTTATAGCATCTTCAAAGAAGATTCCCTTGCCGTACATTTTTTCGATGATGCTCTTGGGTGCCTTTCCTTTTCTGAAGCCGGGAACGTTGATAGACTTTACATTCTTCTTATATGCTTCATTTTCTGCTTTTGCAAAAGCTTCCTTGCTTACGGAAAATTCCATGACAAAGCCGGATTTCTCGGTAAGCTCATGTTTGATAAGACTCATTGTTTTTCCTCCGAAAAAAGATATATATATTTTATTTAATTAAAATCGCCGTATTATTTTACACTAAATAAAACGATTTGTCAATAGCTTTGGCAATTTTTTATAGTTTTGGTATTATTTTCGGCAAAAAACCGAGATAATCGGCGCTGATAATGCTCATATCTATGTCCGAGTACTCAAAATGAGGCGCAACGGTGTAGTTGCCGTGTATGTGTCCGAAATATAATCTCTTAACTTCAAATTCATTTAAAAGTCCAATGATGTTTTCGGCGGCCTTTCCATTCCAAAAGGGAGGGAAGTGCATAAACGCGATTATCTCCTTTTCGGGATAAATATCACGCAGCCGTTTAGCCTCGGTAAGACTAGTCTTTAGTCGCAGAGCCTCTCTGTTGGTGAGCTTTAAAAAATCCGCTCCCGACGGTTGATTCCCCGCGTCCTCGTCGTAATACCAGCCGCGAGTACCCGCAATTATAAAGTCCTCGCAAAGATGTGCGTTGTTAAACAAAAATGAAACGGTCGTTATATTGTGCTCGGAAAAAAGCTTTTCGTGCTTTTTCATTGTTGACCACCAAAAATCGTGATTTCCCTTGCCGAGAATTTTCTTGCCGGGCAGGGAATCAATAAACTTGAGGTCGGATATCGCTTCGTCAAGCGAAAGCGCCCACGATATATCTCCCGGTATTATGACCGTGTCGTCATCGGTGACGAGATGTGTCCAATTATTTTTGAGCCTTTCGGTGTATGCGGCCCATCGTAAGCCGAACACCTCCATAGACTTGTTTGTTTTTTCAAGGGTGGAAAGGTGCAAATCGGCGATAGCAAAAACTGACATAAAGTTTCTCCGAATTTTGCATAAAATTTTGAAAAGCGCAAACAATATTTTTGCAAGCAATTGTTTGCGGAAAAGAGAAAAATGTATGGAAGAGAAAATGTACGAAACCGAATGTGACCCTTGCAAGAAAGCAATCAAGGGCGTTATTTGCGACGTAAAAAATTGCGTTTACCACAAGGGTGAAAACGATTGCTGCGCAGGAAAAATCTGCGTCGGTCCGAGTGAGGCAAAAAGCTCATCGGGCACTCTTTGCGCAACCTTTAAGTCCAAAGAGTATTAATGAAAGCTCTGCTCGCGTGCGAGCAGAGTACATATTATC
>JAGBUD010000180.1 GCA_017630995.1 Clostridia bacterium | reverse complement strand
ACGACATTTTCGGAGAAGAGGGCGATATTTAATAGATGAGGAGCGATAAAATGAATCTTCCAAGAAGCATAAAACTCGGCGGTATGAACACAGGTCATATTCAAGGAATAGCCGTTGACCGCGAGAGAAAATATATGTACTACTCCTTTACGACCTCTTTTATAAAGACGGACCTTGACGGCAATATTGTCGGAAGCGTTATCAACCTCGTGGGTCACCTTGGCTGCATTGCTTATAACTATGACGACGGCAAGGTTTACGCATCTCTCGAATACAAGAGCGACGTTATCGGAATGGGCGTGCGCAATATCGTAAAAAACAATTCGGGTGAGGATTTCGCGGTGGAGGACGGATTTTTCATCGCAATCTTCGACGTTGAAAAGATTAACGGAATGAATATGGACGCGGAAAAGGACGGAATTATGAAAACCGTTTTTCTCCCCGAGGTAATAAAGGACTACACAGCCGAGGGACACCGCTACGGCTGCAGCGGAATTGACGGAATCACCTTTGCGCCCGCACCCGCAGAAACAAACGGAAAGAAATACCTTTACGTTGCTTACGGAATATACGATGACGTTGAAAGAGATGACAACGACTGGCAGGTAATTTTGAGATACGATTTCCGCGACTTTGATAAGTACGCCGCCTCGATAAATCAAAAGAATACTCACAAAAACGGCCCCGATTCACCTCTCGACAAGTATTTTGTTTACACGGGTAACACCCGCTGGGGAGTTCAGAATCTCGAATACGACGAGGATACAAAGCTTATGCTCATCGCGGTTTATCAAGGACATAAGCCCGCTTTTCCGAATTATCCGATGTTTGCCGTTGATATGAGCGCACCTTGCGAAAAATCGGGTGACAGAACTGTTCTTCGCCTTGCAAGCACCACCGCGTGTGACGAAAAAACGGGAATTTACGGAATAGAATTCCCCTACGGCTCAACGGGAATGATATCGCTTGGCAACGGATATTTCTATTTTTCACGCCCGTTCCAAACCGAAGAGGGATTTAACACCGACGTTGGACTTTATAAATTTGACGGCAAGGGCAGCTTCACAGAGATTTAAATAAAATGCAAAAGAGAGGCGAAAAATCCGCCTCTCTTTTTGTTGCGACAAAAAGCCGTTTTTTAATCTCACAGTGCTTTCCACATAAGTATATTGTTTTCAAAATACGGCTCTGCTCTGCCCGCGTTTTTGAGATAGGTCAGATAGGAGCGCACCGTGCTTCCGACAAGAGCGTGCTGCTCAAACGTCATTTTCAAATCAAGCTCCAAAAAGAGCCTTTGTAATATCGAATCAAAATTCATGCCGCCCGAGATTATCTCACAAATCTTATCTGCAATTTCGAGAACCTTTTTTCTGTTGTACTCAACAAGCTCGCCTATATCCTCCGTAGGACAAACGTGTGACGGAACGAAAACGGCGCCCTCAATCTCCTTTACGAAATCAAGAGTTTTAAGATACCTCTCAACGTCGTATATAACTCCGATTTTATACTTATCGAGAGTTTCACGGCTTGAGATAGCGTCGGCAAGAAAAACCGTGCCGCCGGGAGTTTTGAATCCAACCATATCAAAGGTATGCCCAGCAAGGTCAATCATCTCAAATCCGCTTGGCAAATCAGCCTCGGTAAGATACTCAGCCTCGCTCTGCGGTGCGACCAAAAACTTGCCGAGAAGCTCACTCTGCGGCATTGAGCCGCAAAGGGTGACCGGCTCAAGAATCGTGTGCCTTATAAGTGCAGAGTCCACCCCCCGTGCGAAGATTTTGCAGCCCGTTTGCTCTGCGAGATACTTATTTGCGCCGATATGATCAGCATGAAAATGGGTGTTGTAGATAGCCTTTAGCGTCCAACCGTTTGCGTCAAGGTGACGCTTTATTTTTTTGCCTACGTCCTTATCGTTTCCGCTATCAATAAGGCAAACCTCGCTATCCGAAATTTTCACTATTCCGACTCGACTCGGGCAATCTATAAAGTAATCGTTTTCGTTAAGTTGTATAAGCTCGTACATAACCGACTCCATCGTGCAATATCTATTATAATTTTACATTATTTTTGTAAGTTTTGTCAATAGAAATAAGATAATCTTTCTGCTACAATTGAGGAGGTATCTTCAAAATCATCCAAAGGAGTGGTTTTATGAAATTTTTAAACGGAATAAGAATCGGAGAATACGAGCTTGACGCAGATAACGTTATAGATGAAATCCGTCAAAAATGTATAGAGGGCAGAAAAAACTATACAAGCATAGGCGTTTACCGAAACGAGAAGATAGCAAAAGAAACCTTTGTTGCATGGGCTGAATATATGGCAAAAAACGATATTTATTTTCATTTTGCTTTCAGCGCAAGCGCAAAAACAGAGCTCCCCTTTACCCCCGAAACCGCCGCAGAAATAAAAAAGGTAGCGGGAGAGCATTTTCTTGGCATACTTATTCCGGAGCTCGGCAGCACTTACGGCTGCTCGGGTAAAGCTTACGGCGGCAATTCATTGCATCACAATTTTGAAAAGCTGACTCAAGGCAAGGAAGGCTTCATCAATCATATAAACGGAGTAGTGGAGAGATTTGGATTTCCGGAAAATGTTGGCATCAGCGTCATAGAAGCAACTTCTCTCGTATCTTACGTTACTGCTGCAAAAACCGGAATTCCGGTGCTTGAAACTATGTGCGGCGACGTTGAAAACACCATTCCGCTTCTGCGAGGAAGCACGAAAGCTAAAGGTCAAGATAAATACATAAACTACGTGGCTCACGAGTGGTACGGCGGAGTATTTAACGACGACGGACTGAAGAAAAAAAGACTTCGTATGGTTTACGATTATTCATACATGAACGGTGCGGGAGGAATTATACTAGAAAGCGGCGACCTCTGTATGCATAGCCACGGTATGAGGCAGAAATACGACGAAGAGCTACCCACATTCTATCGCAAGACTCTTGACGAGTTCACTGATTTCATAGAATCCGACAAACGCCCCGAGGGCTTGCCAACTACCAAGGTTGCATTCGTTCAGGGAAATCTTGACGGATATAGCGCATGGAACTCCGGAAGCTCTCTCTGGAACAATGCAAACGACGAAAGCTGGGGATATTCCGCACCGGAATTCGTTCACAGAATAATGAACGAGCTCGGAACTAAAAGACGCTGGTGCGACGTTCATAACTTTGGTGAAAAGGATTTCAGCGGAGCATGCGGATACGGAACATACGATATAGTTAACGCAGGACTTGCGAGTGCTGATGCGCTCTCGCAATACGACTATCTCATATTCACGGGCTGGAACACTATGACGCCCGAAATATATGAAAATCTCACCGAATACGTTAAAAGGGGAGGAATTCTCTTTATGTGTGCCGCTCACCTAAATACCTCCGAAAAGAGAAACGGTGAGATAAGCCTTATAAATAACGGCGACCTTTCCGAGCTTTTCGGATGTACGCTCGATGCCAAAAACCCCTCGCTTACAAATTCGGGAATCAAATTCAGTCAAAGCTTGTGTGAAGATATAATATACCCCGCAGATAAGGGAGAGTTCGACCCCCTTATGTCATCGGGATATGCAAGATATGCAAAGGCGAATCTTTCTAGCGCAAAGACAGTCGGATATCTCAGCGATAATTTCCTTGAAAGAGAAAACACCGACAAAACCGCCGCAATAATAGAAAACAAATGCGGTAAGGGTTACGCAATCCTCCTCACCTCGCTCGATTATCCTGCAAATCAGACGTTTCCCTACTATCGCACCGTTGTGCGCGAGCTTCTCTCGGCAAGCCACAGAACCGCAAGCATAAAGGTTTTAGCGTCCGACAGAGTGCGTTTTTCAGTATGGGGTGAGAACGACGTTTATCTTCTTAACACCGATTTTGATATTCCCGCGTTTGCAAGTATAGAAAAAGACGGCAAGATAACAGAGGTTATACTAAAAGCTTGTGAAATTAAACATTTAAAGGTTTAGGACAAAAATGGAATTTTTAAACGGAATAAGAATCGGAGAATATAAAATAGACCCCGAAACCCTCATAGATGAAATACGCGAAAAATGTGTTGACGGAAGAAAAAACTACACCATTATTTCGGTTCGCAGAACTGATATTGAAGATGAAAAATTCATCGAATGGGCAAAATTTCTCGCTCAAAATAAGATATATTTTCAGTTTGCATGGGGACAGTACGAGCCATCGCCGTTTTCCCCCGAATGCGTTGCGAAAATAAAAGAGATTGCGGGCGAATATTTCCTCGGAATAGAGCTTCCCGAGCTTGGAACGATATTCGGCTGCGCGGGCAAGGGATATAAGCATTCCCCCCATTTTCACAGCTACGAAAAATTGAGCGAGGGCAGAGATGAATTCATCAAGGTCGTTCGCTCGGCTTGCGATTTCTACGGATACCCCGAAAATACGGCTTTCACAATAACCGAAGCAACCTCGCTCATTTCATATCTCCCGCTTGCAAGCGTTTCAATGCTCTCGCTTGAAACGATGTGCGGAAATGCCGAAATAATGACCGCAACGATTCGCGGAGCCGCAAAGGCGGCGGGCATGCCGTATATCAATTATATAGCTCACGAATGGTATGCAGGAGTTAGAAACGGCGACCCGCTCAAAATGAAGCGTCTGCGTATGATTTACAATCATTCGTATATGAACGGCGCGCAAGGCACGATTCTTGAGAGTGGCGACCTCTCAATGTACAGTCACGGAATGGAGCAGGACTACGACGGAGAGCTCCCCACCTTTTACAGAAAAACTCTTGATGAGTTTACAGACTTCGTCGAAGCAGACAAGCGCCCGGAGGGAATGCCCATGGTCCGCGTTGCTTTTGCTCAAGGCAATCTTGACGGCTGGAGCCCGTGGAACGCGGGAAGCGCACTTTGGAACAATATAAACGACACGGGGTGGGGTTATTCCGCTCCCGAGTTTACAAACAGAATACTCTACGAGATAAACACCAAGCGCAGCTGGGCTGACGTGCATAACTTTGGAGAGCGCGATTTCAGCGGCTCTTGCGGATACGGCACATACGATATAGTTAACGTTGGCATTGCGTCGGCAGATGCCCTTTCAAAATACGATTACCTAATATTTACGGGCTGGAACACAATGACCGCCGAAATATACGAAAAGCTCCTTTCCTTTGTTAAGGGCGGCGGAAAGCTTTTCATGTGTGCGGCACACCTCAATACCACCGAGAAGCGAAACGGTGAAATATCCCTCTTTAACGGCGGCGACGTTTCCGAGCTTTTCGGTTGCAAGCTTGACGGCAACAATCCTCACTTTACCAATTCGGGAATCAAATTTTCTGAAAGCATTTCCCCCGACATACTCTACCCCGCCGACAAGGTTTTTGACCCGCTTTTCTCTTACGGATACGCAAATTACGCACGCACCGAGATAACCGATGGAACCGAAACGGGCGTTCTCAGCGATAGCTTCTACGAAAGGACCAACGGCGACAAGGCACCCGCAATTATAGAAAAAAGACACGGTGATGGCTCTGCAATTCTTTACACCGCGCTCGACTATCCCGGAAGCGGTGCGCCCTATGAAATTTACCGCGCAGTTGTCAGAGAGATAATCAGCGCAAGCCACAGAACCGCAAAGGTTAAGGTTATGGCAAACGACAAGGTCAGATACACCGTTTGGGAGAGCGGAGACGTTTATCTTCTCAACACCGACTTTGACGTTCCCGCATTTGCAATCATAGAATCTGATAACAAAAAACAAACGGTTACTCTCGACCCGTGTGAAATAAAACGAGTCAAAATATAAATAAGGACTGTAAGCTATGATAAAATTTTTGGTTTTTGCAGACACGCACTATAAAAAGGGCACCTACAGAACGCAGGTTGCCGACCTTGAAAAGATTATGAAAAGAGCGCACGACGAAAGCGTTGAATTCGTCGTTCATTGCGGAGATTTTTCAAACGATTATCTCGGCTCGCCCGAATTTTTAAAGGCATACCTTGAAAATCCTTACGGACTTGCGGTTTATGGCGTTTACGGCAACCACGAGCTTGAATCGAGAACGCTGAACACTATGAAGAACGTTACTGCGGCGCTTTGCAACCGCCCCGTCAATTTCGGCACTCCCCACTACGATGAGCCCGACGATAAAACGGGATATTGGTACACCGATATAAAGAACTACCGCTTGATAGGACTTGACACAAACTATTCCTACAACAACAAATATTTCGTGGGCAAGTGGATGCACAACGACAGAACTGCACCGCCCGACGGAAATCACGTTAAGGACAGCCTTGCTCCCGCGCAGCTCGACTGGCTTTACGAGCTTATAAAGGACGCAAGCGAAAAGGGCATGAAGGTTATCGTCACCTCCCACGCGGGTTTCACGAAAAACAACTTCGAGTGGTCACCCGATGCCGAGCACGTGCAGAACATATTTTCAAAATTCCCCGGCACCGTCCTCCTCGCAATGAACGGACACTATCACACCGACCATTGCCAAGTTGAAAACGGCGTTTGCTATTTCGACGTCAACACCGCAATAAACGGCTGCTGGAATCTTGAGGATAAGCCTCACTACAAGGACACCGACACGTTTACGCACACAAGCTACGACCACCTCGGCAATCCCCTTTCCACAGTCGAATGTCCTTTCAACTATTTGACACAAGGCTGGAACACCTGGTCGTTCACCGAGCCGCTCTCCGCCGTCGTTACAATTGACGACGACCTAAAAATCACAATCAAAGGCTCAAAAACCGAATGGGATTGCGGTGTTATTCCGTCCGAAGAAACAGTCGACCCGTTCTACGAGGGAATCAAGCCCGAAATTGAGGACAGAGTAATACAGCTTTAAAATCAAGCAAAGACGGAATATCGGATTTGGGTATAACCTAACAAAAAGAGTGGAGATGTTGTTAAACCAACATCTCCACCTTTATTTTTACTTGTTTTTTGAAATTTCAAGGCCCTCGTAAATAAGCTTTGCGATGGCGAGGTGCTCACCGCGAAAAATCTTCGGCCAATCAAGAATATTCATACCCATTGTGACGGATATGCCGTTATCCGTGTCAACTAAAACGTAGGAGCCCGCCGCTCCGTCCCAGCCGAATTCGCCCTTGGGAATTCCACATTCAAGGGGCTCTCTTCTAACTCTGACACCGAGTCCGTAGTCATAATCCTTACCCTGCACGCAGGTGTATGTGTTGTTTATGTTGAGCGCCTCGAAGTAGGGCTGCTTCATTTTCTCGATAGATTCGGAGCTTATGAGTCTGTACCCGTTCTTCGAAATTCCACCAGAAGCAAGAGTTGAAGCGAAAATCGCATAGTCCTCAACCGTGCTGATAAGGCTGCTTCCACCGTTGCGATAATTCTTCACGGGGTGGCGGGTGATGTAAAGGTTTCTGTTTTCTAGCTCAAATCCGTTATCGGTTATATCGAAAAGCTTGGGCGTGTTATGCTCGTGCTTTTCGTAGTACATGGTTGAGTTCTTCATTCCGAGGGGGTCGAATATGTATTTCTGCATATACTCCGCAAGATTCATACCCTCAACCGTTTCGATAAGAGCACCGAGCGCATCGTGCGAAAGGCTATAAAGAAATCTCTCTCCGGGTGAAAAATTGAGGGGCTTTTCTATGAGTGCGGAAACGATGTCCGTCGTTGTTGCGGTTTCGTATTTTTCCTCGATAAGCTTTGCTACTGCGGGAGTTCTTCTGTTATAATCGAATCCCGTTGACATTGTGAAAAGGTGGCGCACCCTTATAACCTCGGGGTGTCTGTTTCCGTTCTCGTCAAGAGTATACGCCTCTGCAAAAGCGGGGATATATTTTGACACGGGGTCCTCGAGAGCTATTTTCCCCTCCTCCAAAAGTCGCATGCCGCAAACCGCGGTCAGCACCTTGGTGCAAGAAAACATACAGAGAAGCTCACTGTCGCCAAAGCTGTTTCCGTGCGAGGCGGTGTGTCTGTAAATCGGCTCGTGGTTTTTGCACACGAGAACGTCGAGAAGCGGAAGCTGCTTTTTCTCGGTGATCGTATCAATATAAGCAGTTACTCTATCCAGCATGCTCAAACAATCTCCTCGTAAATAAGCTTTGCTATAGCAAGGTTTTCACCCGCGAAAACTTGGGGCCAATTAAGAATATTAAGTCCCATAGTTATCGAAATGCCGTTATCCGTGTCAACTAAAATGTACGAGCCTGCCGCTCCGTCCCAACCGAATTCACCCTTGGGAATTCCGCATTCGAGCGCCTTTGTTCTGACGCGCACGCCCATTCCGTAGGCATAATCCGTTCCTTGAACGCACGTAAAGTTATTCTTGAGGTCCAATGCGTCGAAAACGGGAGTTTTGAGAAGCTCAATGCCCTTTTCGCCTATGAGCTTATAGCCGTTTGCCGCAGTTCCGCCCGAAGCCAAGGTTTCCGCAAAAACGGAAAAATCCTCAACCGTGCTGATAAGTCCCGCGCCGCCGCTCATATAGTTTTTGGTGGGGTGGAAATGCTTATATGTGTTTCCCTTTTCCTTTTCGTAAGTATATCCCTCGATGATATCGTGATTTGTGGGGGGGTTCTGAACGTATTTATCGGCATACATCGTTGAATTTTTCATTCCGAGGGGGTCGAATATGTATTTTTGCATATATTCGGCAAGCGAAAGCCCCGAAACGACCTCGACAAGAGCGCCGAGCGCATCGTGCGAAAGGCTGTAAAGGAATCTTTCACCCGGCTCGAAATGCAGCGGATTTTCAAGAAGCGAGAGAATAACGTCAAGCGTGGTGGCATTCTCGTAATTCTCTTTTGAAAGCTTGAATATTTGGGGCGTAGTTAACTTGTAATCAAGGCCCGAGGACATCGTGAAAAGGTGCCAAACCTTTATATCCTCGTATTTTTTCTCACCGCTCTCGGTAAGCGTGTATGCATTTTTGAACTGCGGAATATACTTGCTGACCGAGTCCTCAAGAGCAATTTTGCCCTCCTCGACAAGACGCATAGCCGAAACCGCCGTTAAAACCTTGGTGCAAGAAAACATACAGAGAAGCTCTTTTCCGCTTGCCGCAGAATTATAGGCTCCGTAATGTCTGTAAATTTCCTCGTGTCCACGTTTAACGACAACGTCAAGAAGAGGAAGCTTCTTTTCCTCTATAAGCTTATCAATATAAGCGGTTGCATTTTCAAACATATTTTTTCCCTCAAAACCTATGTACATTTTATTATCAACTAATGTAAACTTAACTTTTGCTACATTTT
>JAGBUD010000179.1 GCA_017630995.1 Clostridia bacterium | reverse complement strand
GCTTCAATACTTTTGTAGTCGTAATTCATTTATTTAAACCCCTTATAAATTATATCGAATTAACATTAAGCTTTTTGTCGACTTCCTCGACAATATCCGAAATATCGATTTGAGAGCCATCGGGCATCAATCTGTCAAGGCCGTAAAACTCTCTTGATTCCCTATCGAAAACGTTGATTATAACGTCGTGATAATCGACGAGAATCCAAGAATTTCCGCGTTTACCCTCAATTCTTGCCGCATCTCTGCCGGAAAGTCCGATTTTATAGACAAGCTCATCGGCAAGTGCTGCGACTTGAGTTGAAGATCTACCCGTTACGTTTATATAATAATCGGTTATCGGGCTATTTTCAAGCAACTCAAAAACGCGCACGTCAAGAGCCTTCTTTTCAATAAGAATTGCTGCCGCTGCGCGTGCAAGCTCCAAGGACGTTGCACCCTTTAGCGTTTCGTTTTTTATTTCTTCCATTTTTTCACCTTTCTTATTCTTTAACACAGAAAAAACATTATTATTTATCTTTATAAACAAGATTCAAATTTGAATCAAGACCTCTATAGGAGCTACCAAAAAGTTCTCTCATCATCGAATCTGCCGTTTCCTTATTAACGTAGTAGTATGAAATTCCGTTTTCCGAATCAGCAATACCGGGAAGCGTCGCTGTTATCAATTCGGCATCGGAAAGCTTAAAAATATTTTTTGTAAACACAAGAAATGCACGCGCTTTATTAAACTCAAAAAAGACGCCGTCATCTTTTGCAACCTCAAAAAACAGAAACAAAACGTCATTTCTCTGCTTAATTTTCTTGAATGCCGCTTTAATGAACACCTTTTGCGCGTCCAAACGCTCAAGGTCTCCGCGAGGAAATCCTTTTCTGTATCTAACAAAGCGATATGCACTTTCACCGTCAAGATGAATTGTGCTCTGCCCGCCTTGCTCATCATCAAGGATATCATCGTAGCCGCACGGCAAATCTATGTCTACACCGCCAACAAAATCAACTGCGTTGATAAATCCCGAAGCTGTAAAGCCGACGTAACCGTCGATTTGAATACCGAGAAGAGCCGAAATTCTATCCCTCATAGAAGAAAGAATTTCCTCTCTTGAATTTCCGCAAAGCTTTTTATAAGGATAAAAGCCGTTAATTTTTCCTCTGTAATCATCAAAGGATACGTAGGTATCTCGAGGAATTTGCATTACGTTTATTTTGTTGGGGCTTGCGTAATAGGAAAGCGTAAATATAACGTCTGTATTTTCTGCCGCATCATCAAATCCAACCACCAAATACGTCAGCAGCTCGGATTGAGAATTCGAGATAAAAACGTTATCCGTCCTATTTACAAGCCGTGTTACGTTCACCAAAACGAACGCAAGCACCAAAGTTTTAATTAAAATCTTCATCTGTGAAAACCTCGTTTTTTGATTAGGTTTTGCAGATGATGTTTTAAAAATCTGTTATAATTTAGCAATCAAGGCGTTCATCGCCTTTTTTGTTTTTGTGTGAATGGGTATTTTTGCTTTTGATAAATGAGAAACTGTGCTTTCGATTTCCATAAGACATGCGCGGTGCAAAATCTTAACGTTTTCTTCAATCTGATCGTTTTTCATATTTTCAAAAACAAAGCCGCGGACCTTAATAGACGAATCGTATTCCCTTGTTTCTTCTATAAAATCCGCAAGGAAAATTATTTCATCAAATACACTCATTTCCTCGTCGCCGAGTGTGTGCTTAAAAACCGAGGAAAGTATCTCGGAATCGCAAAACTCCAAAAAATCACGCGCAATCACAAAAGGTGCCGAAAAGGAATGCAAAACTCCGCTTGAGCTTTTGTCTTCCTCGGACAATGGAAATCCGTTTTCGGAAAGGATTTTGATATGCTCGTCAAAGGAAAGCTCCTTTGTCACATCGTGAAGGAGCGCCGCAGCACGAATCTCCGTCTTTTTATCGGGAGAACAAAGCTCCGCGAGTCAGTCCGCACACCACTCTACTCCGAGCGTATGAGAAAATCTGGGCGCTGAAAGTATTTTTTCGATTCTTTCGCGCAAGGCTTCAATCATCGACTCGGAAATCATAAGTAAATACCTTCCCTTTTGATGTAATTTAAAACCTCGGCGGGAACCAACTCGGAAACGTTCTCTCCCCGTGAAATCTTCTCTCTTATTTCGGTCGAAGAAAGTTCGATTGCGTCAACGGGTATAATTACCGTTTTTGCGGCAAATTCTTTCTCAAAATACCTTGCCTTACTTTCAAGCAAGGCAGTGTTTTCTTCTACGCATTCGCGTCTTATGCAGCAAACGGTCGCAAGATTAAATATTATATCAGGACGGTACCAAGTGTCCATAGACAAAAACATATCCGTTCCGCATAGAAAATAAAGCTCGCTTTCGTCATTCGAAAGCTCGGTTAGGGTTATTGCGGTATAACTTGTGCCACCTCTTGCAATTTCCATATCGGAAACAACCGCTCCCGCTATATCCGAAAACGCAAGTCTTGCCATTTCCACGCGCTGATAAGGATCAACACAACCCTCTACCGCTTTGTGTGGGGGAATGTATGACGGAATTATAATAACCTCATCGGGCATTATTCGCTCAACAAAGGACTTGCAGGCTTGCACGTGGGCGATATGCGGCGGATTAAAGGTTCCGCCGTATATTGCAATTTTCCTTTTGGAAGTCATGGCAAGAAAATCCTTTTCTTCTTTTCCGACTCACGGTAAAGCACGAATTTCGAGCCTACGCACGCAACAACGTCGCAATCAATAGCCTGCGCTATTTCCTCTGCCGCCTCACGCGCGGTATATCCACTGTTATCAAGAACCCTCGCCTTTATCAACTCACGCGCTTCAAGCGCATTTGCTATCTGCGTGCAGGTTTCTTCGCCTATTCCGCCCTTGCCGATTTGAAAAATCGTATCAAGATTTGCGGCAAGCGATCGCAAATATGCTCTTTCTTTACTATTTAACATAATTATTCTACCTCAAACAGTGCAGAAGCAAACTCGGTCGAAGAAAAAGGCTTCATATCGTCTATTTTCTCGCCGACACCTATGAATTTAACGGGTATTCCAAGTTCTTTCTTTATGGAAAGAACAATGCCGCCCTTTGCCGTTCCGTCAAGCTTTGTAAGGATAAGTCCCGTTATATCGGAGGCACCCTTAAATTCCTTTGCTTGAAGAACTGCGTTTTGACCTGTGGTTGCGTCGAGAACGAGGAGAGTTTCTTTAGCCGCTCCCGCAAGCTCACGGGATATAACTCTGTCAATCTTCGCAAGCTCGTCCATAAGATTTTTCTTGTTGTGAAGTCTTCCCGCCGTATCAATTATAAGCACGTCAGCGCCTCTGCTCTTTACTGCGTTTATAGCGTCAAAGACAACTGCTGCGGGGTCTGCACCCGCTCCCTGCTTTATAATATCAACTCCCGCTCTTTCGCACCAAACGGAAAGCTGCTCGGCAGCTGCCGCGCGGAACGTGTCAGCGGCGGCAACAACAACCTTTTTGCCCTGCGATTTAAGCTCTGCCGAGATTTTTCCTATCGAAGTGGTTTTACCAACTCCGTTAACACCGATTACCAGAATTACCGAGGGCTTGGTTGAAAGATTAAGCGGCTCGTGCTCGCCTACCATCTCGCGAAGAATCGCAAGCAGCTCTTCCTTTACCTCCTCCGACTCCTTAATCTTCTTTTCCTTTACGACGTCACGAAGTCTGTCAAGAATTTCCTCGGTTGTATAAACGCCTATATCCGCAGAAATAAGCGCTTCCTCAAGCTCCTCAAAAAGCTCCTCGTCAACCTTTCTGAAGTTTTTGATTATATTATCAATTTTTCCGACAATTGCGTTCTTTGTTTTATTAAGACCGCTTTTCAGTTTGTCAAAGAACCCCATCTAAAAGCTCCTTTTGTTTTCCTTCTATTTCATTTACGTTAAGCTCAATAGCTTGTGAAATACCGCGCTGCGGCATCGTTACACCGTAAAGGCGGTCACCTATCTCCATAGTTCCGCGACGGTGCGTTATAAGGATAAACTGTGTTCCGTCATCAAAGCGCTTGATATATTCGCCAAAACGGAATACGTTAACCTCGTCGAGCGCCGCCTCGATCTCGTCAAGAATACAGAACGGCGTGGGATTAACCTTGAGTATAGCAAAGAGGAGCGCAATCGCAACGAACGACTGCTCACCACCCGAAAGAAGCGCAAGGTTTTTGATTATCTTTCCGGGAGGCGCCGCCTTTATCTCGATACCCGAAGTCAATACGTCTTCAGGCTCTGTCAAGGAAAGCTCGGCATTACCGCCGCCAAACAATTCCTTAAAGGTTATTCCAAAGTTATGGTTAATTGCTTCAAATGCAGTTATAAAGCTGGTACGCATCTCGTTTTCGAGTCTGTCGATGATACCGATAAGCTCGTCGTATGAGCTTGTAAGGTCAACGTACTGCGTATTGAGACCGTCGTATCTAATCTTTACCTCTGCATATTCTTCGATTGCGGCAGGATTATATCCGCCAAGCGCACGAAGCTTATTCTTGCAAGAAACCTGAAGTGCCGCAATCTCCTCACGGTTTTCCGCAGTTACTGCGGGATAGGAGAGCGCGAGTGCGTCTTCATAGTTGATTTCATATTCGTCCCAAAGCTGATGTCCGAGCTTTTCTTGCTTTTCACGAAGCGTGTCGCAACGATTCTCCGCTTTAAGCTGAGACTCTCTGACCGCGTCGCGTCCTCTGCCCTTTTCATCACGAAGCTGACGGATTTTAACAAGCTCGCGCTCAAATTCATCACCACCCGCCTCTGCTTCGCGGCGCTCGTTAACAAGCTCCTCGATTTCGCGGCGAAGCGTCTCGTGCTCCGTTTTGTTTTCAGCCTTGATATTATCAATGTTATCGCGTTTTTCGGTTATATCGTTGATTCTGGCATTTTGAGCGCCCTTGATTTGTTCTTGCTCATCAATTCGAACGTCATAGCTATCAATCATCTGCTGTATGCTCTCGATATCCTTACGAATTTCGGTTATCGTTATGTACATATCAGCGGCTTTAGACGCAAGCTCATCACATCTTTCGTCGATAACGCCCTTTTCCGCGTCTTTCTTTGTTCTAAAGGATTTGAGCGCGGAAATTCTTTCCTCTGCCGCGGAGTATTCTCCCTCAAGGCGTTTTATTTCTTCGCCCGCCTCGGTTTGCTGATTAAGGAGATTTTCATAATCAAGCTTGAGCTTTTCGAGAATATCGTTATTGGCATTGAATTTTGCGGTTGCATTGTCGAGAGCCGCAAACTGCGAACGTGAAAGCGAGAGCAAAAGCTCCTTTTCTTGCTCAGCGTCTTTTATTATTTGGTCGATATTTTGAAGCTCGGCCTCGGTTTTATTAAGCTGACCCTCAATCTTTTTGATTTCAGCGCCTATGCGAGCCGCATTTTCCTTGAGTGTGGATATTTCGGTTTGACGCGAGAGGATACCGCTATCGCGCTTAGTGCTTCCACCCGTGAACGCACCGCCAACACCGATGAGCTGACCGTCAAGCGTTACAATCTTAACTTTATAGCGCAAGCTCTTTGCCGCCGCGGTGGCGTTGTCTATATTATCAAAAACAACCGTGCGCAAGAGCAGCCATTCAATTATAGCGCGGTATTCCTTATCCGATTCCACGAGCATATCCGCTCTGCCGACGTATCCCGTGAATTTCGATGCTTCACGAATCTCATCGGTTTCGGAATATGCGCGAATTGCGCTTATGGGATAGAACGTCGCTCTTCCCGCATTAGCCTTTTTCAAGGAATACATTGCCGCCTTTGCAACGTCCTCGTTATCAACAACAATGTTTTGAAGGCTTGAACCGAGAGCCGTTTCAATCGCGGTGATATATTTCTTATCAACGTTTATAAGAGAAGAAAGCGGTCCGTGAATCTTTCCTGCACGAATATTTCCGTTGTTATACTCACGCATAACGAATTTGGTGGATTCAAAATATCCCTCAAAGTGATCGTTCATTCTTTGAAGAACATCCGCTCTTTGAAGCATAGTGTCACATTCAAGCTTCAAGGAATTGAGATTATCGGTTATTTTTCTCTTTTCTTCGTTTAATGCTTCGTTCTTTTGCTCGGAGCTTGCGATTATTTCATCTTTTTCTGCAATCTTATTCTTGAATTCCGCCGCGTTTTTCTCGGAAAGCTCGGATTCTTCCTTCAAAGAAATTGCGATTTCTTCGTATTTCTTTATTTCCGATTCTATATCAAAGGTTTTGCTGGAATCGTTAACAACAGAGTTTTTAAGAACGCCTATTCTTACGAGAAGATTATTTGCCGCGCCCTCCTCAACCGTTATCTCATCTAACGCTTCGTTAAGCTGGCCTTGAATTTCGGCAACCTTTGCCTGAAGCTCCTGCTCCTCGCTAATAATCTCAAGGCGATCGTCCATCAAGGATTTAAGGCTCTTGTCCTTCTCGTTTTTCTTTTCCTCACAACCCTTTCTTTGCATTTCAAGGTTCGAAATTTCACCCTCGATTTCCGCAATTCTGGCGCAACACTGCTCAATAAGCTCGGCAGAATGCGCGAATTCGGAATCAGCGGTGCGCAAAGCAGTTTCAAGCATACTCAAGCGCTGGTTGGCCGCAATTATGCGGTCGGAAAGCTCCGAGGAATGCAATCTGTTGGACTGTGATTTTTCATAGAGATTATTTTCTTGTAAACGGAGGTCCTCAAGAATTTGGTCTATGATTTCAAGCTCGTGCGTTGCAAGGGCAAAAGCCTTGTCCGCCTCGTCTATATCAACGCGAACCTTTTCCGTGTCAAAGAGCCAAAGAGAAACGTCTGCTCTCTTCTTTTCTTCGTATATAGCAAGACCCTTTCTTGCCTTTTCAGCCTCTTTTTCAAGAGGTCCGACACGGTTTTCAAGCTCGGAAAGAATATCCTTTACTCTATCGAGGTTATCTTGAACGGCCTTGAGCTTGCGTTCCGTTTCTTCTTTTCTGTGTCTATACTTCGAAATTCCCGCTGCTTCCTCGAAAATACTGCGGCGCTCATCGCTTTTCTTCGATATGATTTCCGCAATTTTTCCCTGTCCGATTATAGAATAACCCTCACGTCCGACACCCGTATTCATAAAAAGCTCGTAAATATCACGCAGACGGCGAGGCTGTCTGTTTATAAGATATTCACTTTCGCCCGTTCTGAAATAACGTCTTGTAACAACCACCTCGTCATATTCGGAATCGAGACGATTTTCGGGGTCGGTATTATCAAACGTAACGGAAACCTCAGCAAATCCCATAGGACGACGCTCGTCTGTTCCGCCAAAAATAACGTCCTCCATCTTCGTGCCACGGATATTACGGCTTGAAAGCTCACCGAGAACCCAACGCATAGCGTCGGAAATATTCGATTTTCCGCTTCCGTTAGGACCGACAATAACGGTTGCACCGCGTTCAAACGTCAATACGGTGCGGTTTGGGAAGGATTTAAAACCGTGCAATTCAAGTGATTTTAAATACATTGATTTTTCCTTTCTTCACATCTTACGGAATAACCTGTAAGGTCATCGGATTCGTGAAAATCCATTCTTGACAACGAAAATTCCGCAATCAAGCGAAGTTTGTTCTTTTTATTTTGTCCTATTGCTTTGGAAAG
>JAGBUD010000178.1 GCA_017630995.1 Clostridia bacterium | reverse complement strand
GATGCGTTTCGTTCCATTGTGGGCGCGCTTCTCATTTTCAACGAATGCTCCTACTATTGGCGCCTTCTTTACGTTGGCAACAGCCAAGACGGCACGCAGATGATGACCTTTCTGCCGCTTCAGGTCTGCGAATGGACGGCATATATCGCCGCTTTTATGCTGTTAAAGAAAAACAAGCATTTCTATGATATCGCATTTTACATAACGCTCACGCTCGGCTGAATTCCTCTCTTTACCCCTGCAGTGCTGACGCGTGTGGGCATGGGGCATTTCAGATACTATTCGTTTTGGATCGAACACATTCTGCCAATGCTCGGCGTTTTCTATATGACGTTCGTACACGGCTTCCGCCCCGATTTCCGAAAGGTCTACAAGCCCTTTGCGATGCTCTCTGTCCTTGCAGTTTTTGCGATCTACGCCAATCTCCACATCCCCGATGCCAACTATATGTACCTCGCCGCAGGCACCCCGGGAGACTCCCTTGCAAACGTGCTCCCCTCTAATATCTGGGTAAGACTTGTGGTGTGCTTTGGCATCGTGTGCGTGCTCTTTGCGCTCGTATCACTCCCGCAAATCATACGAGAAATCAAACAAAAACGCGCCCAAAAAGAGAAAACCCCCGCCTAAATAATAAAAAACACATGCTAAACCGAGGGCACTGCGTTACAATTAAGAGGTGGGTATGCAGGCACGAGCGTAACACTATAAAGATATTCGGAGGAGTTTTATGCGCGTTTTAGTGATTGGCGGAACAGGAAATATCAGCACCGCCATCGTCAGAGAATTAATAAAGAAAAAGAATGATGTTTCCGTATTAAATAGAGGAACGCGCGAAGTGGAAGGCGCAACGCAGATAATTGCGGATAGAAATAATCGCGAAGCATTCTTAAAAGCCGTTGAAAACAAGAAATTTGACTGCGTTATAGATATGATTTGCTACCACGAAAACGATGCAAGAACGCTGTGCGAAGCGTTTGCAGGAAAGACCAAACAAATTATTTTCTGTTCAACTGTCGACGTATATAAAAAGCCTGCCGCCTGTTATCCCGTAACGGAAGACGCTGTGCTTGAAGCCGATCCCGCATTTGAGTATGCATGGCACAAGGTGGAATGCGAAAAAGTCATGCAGCAAGAGGCGAAAAAAGGCTCGTTTGCGCTTACCGTAGTGCGCCCTGCTGCAACGTATGGCGATCATTCAACGCCCATTTCGCTTGTCGGCGACGGCAGAGGGCTTATGCACAGGATAAAAACGGGCAAGCCCCTTATCG
This sequence comes from Clostridia bacterium, assembly GCA_017630995.1. The sequence continues at coordinate 2,248 of JAGBUD010000178.1, read as the reverse complement.
TGATTGGTGACGGAAGCTCTCTTTGGACATCAGCCCACCGTGACGATGTCGGCAGGGCAATTGCAAACGCCGTAGGCAACCCCAAGGCAATGAACAACAGCTATACGCTCGCTTCCGGCGAAGCAATCACGTGGGAGCAGTATTACCGTACCGTTGCGGAAGCTATGGATGCGCCTACGCCCGACATTGTGGGCATACATTGGCGCGAGCTCGTTCAAGCAGGACGCGGCGCTTGCGATTGGAGCGGTTTTAATTTCCGCTTTAACAACGTTTTCGATTGCACGCGCGCAAAAGAAGATCTCGATTTCAAAATCACCGTTACTTGGAAAGAAGGCGCTAAAAGGCTCGTCCGTTATCATGAAAACCAGGGAGATATAGACGCAAAATATGAAGATCCCAACTACGATCGAATCCTCGCAGAAGTCAAAGGGTCTCGCGTTTGATATAGTTTGCAGGTGATAATAGGCGCAAGATTTGTACAAAGCGCCCCCCGCAAATTATAAAGGAAATCGAACAAAACGTATTCAAACCCCCACTAAAATAACCAAAAAAAGACCGCAAGCGGTCTTTTTTCATTTAAAGAGATTTTAGATTTTCCGTTTTATAAGTCGCATATCCCTCGTAGTGGTAGCTCGTGTCAATGCCTTTCATAAACACTTGACGATCATCGATCTTATCTGTCAGGGCGCCTTTTAAAAGATGCTTGATTTCAATATCTTTAATAGGGCTGCGTTCCATCGCAAGCAGATAATCCTCTTTGTCAACGAGGCTCCAATCGACGACCTTGCCGATTTCGCTTCTAAAGATATGATCAAGCCAGATTCTTGTAGCTCTGCCGTTGCCTTCTCTGAACGGATGCGCCACATTCATTTCCACATATTTTTCAACGATTTCGTCAAACGTGCCTTGCGGCATTTTTTCAATGTGTTCAAGAGAAGCAGAAAGATACATCAAGGGTGCAAAGCGGAAGCTGCCCTTTGCGATATTAACCGTGCGCAGTTTCCCTGCAAAATCATATATATCAGAGAAAAGAAAGGCATGAATTTTTGAAAGTGCCTCAAACGTGCCTGCCTTTAGAGTCGAAAGGAAATTCGTTTCAAATAGCTCAAGCGCTCTCGTTTTGCTGATGCGCTCTTCTTCGCGCGCAAGCTCTGCGGAATCGGCAATACCGAGTTTGTTTTCGAGTGCCATACCGCTCTCCTTTCGTTTTGTTTTATAGCAGTATTATACCACAAATGGAGCAAAATTGCAAGACTTTTACTGCGCAAAAGAAACGCGCATCATTCGCTAAACGGTATACCAAAATACCTTAATAGCGCTTTATAGGTGTCTTGGCCATCCAGACAGGTTTCGATAAGGAAGCCCTTTTCGTTGTTCCATTCCTTTAAGCCGCGGTAATAAAACATCTTTTTGCTATCTTCAATGATAAACGGAACAATGTCAAAACGTAAAGCTTCCTTAAAAGCAATTAGGCGTCCTACTCTGCCGTTGCCATCTTGAAACGGGTGGATTTTTTCAAAATCGTGATGAAATTTGATAATATCCTCAAAGCTGACGTCGGTCATCTGAGAATACGCATCAACAAGTTTTTTCATCTCTCCCGGAACCTTAGAAGGTGTTGTGGTTTCTTTGCCACCTACAACGTTTGGTTTTGACTTATATTCCCCAACGTTGAACCAAGAGAGATGTGAATCCTTGGTGCCTGTCTTTAAAAGCCTATGAAGCTCTTTTATGATACGTTCCGTAAGCGGTTCTTCTGCGCAGTCAATGATGTAATCAATGGCGCGAAAGTGGTTCGCGGTTTCGATTATATCGTCAACGGGAATGCCTTCCTCTGCTCCGATAGTGTTGGTTTCAAAAATGAGTCGTGTTTGGTCTTCCGAAAGCTTGCTACCTTCTATACGGTTGGAATTATACGTAAGTCGGACTTGCGTTTCATGATAAATGCCGCCGCTGATTTTAGCATTTTTTTCTTCTCTTAAGGCTTGCAGAACTTTATTGTCGCATATTTGGACGAAAATATCCTCTTTTTTGCAGCCTAAAAAATCGCACAAACGAAGGATCACGTGATCTGCAAGTCTTTCGCCTTTGCCGATTTTGGCAATTGTACGGGAAGATATACCAAGCTCTCTTGTAAGCTCAGATTTTTTCATTCCTTTCGCCTTGAGCAGAGTATTTAAACCATCATAAGAATACATATCCCACCTCCGATTTTCTTTACTTATTATAGCATATTATCATCAAAAAG
>JAGBUD010000177.1 GCA_017630995.1 Clostridia bacterium | reverse complement strand
GACGTAGACGAGTTTGCTCTTAAAATGCTCGGCAAATATGCTGACAAGGAATTCAGGAACGTATCCGACGAGGCGCTTGACATAGCGAGCGAGGAAGAAAAGGCTGCACTCAAGGAGAAAAACGAAAGCGCCGAGGATATGCTTAAATTTATAAAGGAAGAGATAAGCGAGGTAAACGAGGTAAGATTTACCGCTTCTCTTGCGAGCCACGCGGTATGCCTCACCACCGAAGGCGAGCTTTCCGTCGAAATGGAAAAGACGCTGAAGAGAATGCCGGGCGAAAATGCAGGCGTGCCCAAGGCAAGCGTAGTTCTTGAAATCAACCACAGCCACCCGATAGCTGAAAAGCTCAACTCTCTCTACGAGACTGACAAGGACACACTCAAAAAGTACGCGCGTATTCTTTATTCTACCGCCTGCCTTATCAGCGGCGTGGCACTTGAAAAACCTGCCGAGCTTTCGGCTCTTATCACAGACCTCTTGGTTTAAGGCAAAAAAAGGATTGTCAAAAATATATAGCTTAAGGAGGCTTTATGAAATTTCGCGAATTCTACGACCCATTCAGATTTGATCAACCGGAAATGACTTTCACAAAAAAACTCTCCACTCCACTTCACACAGAAAAGCCGCCGCATTGGAACGAAACGCCGGCATCCGAAGATGAGCTTGACCTTTCAAATATAAATCTCAACATCGAATTTGAAGATCCAATCTTGGACACCGCATACAAGGATTTTGAAGTTTTCTTGTCTGTTATGCAAATAAATGTTTGCAATAACGGCGTTTTGTTCACGATAAAGCATGGAAATACAGAATGTTTCGAAGCATACAAGATTACAGTTACAAAATCCTCGTGTGAAATAGTAGCGAACGATACCGAGGGAATTCGCCGCGCGCTTGTTTACGTTGAGGACGAGATGCAAAGGCGCGAAGGTGCAAGGCTCCCGATAGGAGAAATCAAAAGGAAGCCGCACATTACGGCAAGAATCTCAAGATGCTATTTTTCTCCCGCAAGCTACGTTGCCATTGAGGAAAATGACAACGAACTTATCGACGACATAGACTATTACCCCGACGAGTATCTAAACAGGCTCGCACACGATGGAATCAACGCATTATGGCTCGGCGCTACAATGCAACATCTCGTAAAGAGTGATATCGTTCCCGAATACGGCGCAACTGCAGAAAAGAGAATGGCAAAACTCAACCGCGTTATAGAAAAATGCAAACGTTACGGTATAAAAACCTATCTTTTCGCAGTCGATCCCGCTTCCGCCTACAAAAACGAAAAACTCTTAAAAAAACATCCCGATATGCTTGGCGACGAGGGTAACAACTGGATATCTCATCTCTGCCCTTCTACAGAAAAAGGACTAGCTTACATAAAAGAGGCTGTAGGAAAAATATTTACCGATGCCCCCGGGTTAAGCGGTTTCATTAACCTCTCGGTCGGTGAAGACGAATCCCATTGCGCTTCAGGAGCTAAACTCATATGCAAAAGATGCCAAAAAAAATTCGGAACTCTCGGCAAAACGCTGGCATTCGTAGAAAAGACAATCGCCGACAGAATGAAGGAGGTTGCCCCACACACAGAATATATAAGCTGGACGTATGGACAAAGGGAATGGAAACCAGAGGACATAGAAGACAACTGTCTTTCAAGAGACAAATCGGTTCGTCAACTTGTAAACTTCGAAGACCTTGGAATTGAAAAGCAGCTGGGTGAGGACAGACTTGCCTACGACTACTGGCTTTCTTACGTTGGTCCTGGACAGTTATTTAAAGACTGCCTTAAATACAACAAAGAAGCAGGAATTGAAACTTGGGCAAAAATACAGGTATGCTCATCTCACGAAATATCAACGATTCCATACGTTCCTGCCCCTGCGCTTCTCTATGAAAAATACAAATTCATGTATGAAAACTCGATACACGGGGTTATGCAGTGCTGGTTTTTTGGCAACTACCCCTGCCTCATGAACAAAGCAGCCGGCGAGCTTGCTTTCGAGCCGTTCTTCCCAAGCAAAGAAGAGTTTTTACACCACCTTGCAGGTATCTATTGGGGCAAGGATGCAGATAAAGCGGCACAAGCCTGGGCAAGTTTTACCGACGGATACCGCAACTTCCCGATAGGCGTTGCTTTCGAATGGTTCAGCACCATGCAGGACAGCCCCGCAGCCCCCTATCATCTTAATCCTATCGATATGCCGTTACCGTCAACATGGGGGATCAACAACATGGTCGGAGGCGACAGAGTGTGCGATTGCATTCTTAACAGCCACACACTTGACGAAGTTATAACTCTCACCGGCACACTGTCTGAAAAATGGGATGAGGGACGAGATATTCTAAACAGCATCGGAAATTTTTCTACTGAAACAAGAAAAGAACAACTCTCCGTTGCCGTAGCGGCATCTTACATATTCAGAAGCGGTGTAAACACCTTCAAGTTTTACGATCTAAGAAACAAGCTCGCTTTAGGAAACGGTGACGGCTTTAAAATTCTCGAAAAAATGAAGCAAATCGTTCTTGAAGAAATAGAGATAAGCCGTGCGCTTATTCCTATATGCGAGGCAGACAACCGAATTGGATATCATTCCGAAGCCCACGGATACAAATTCTTCCCCAAAAAGCTCCGTTGGAGAATTGACAAAATGGAGAAACTTATCGAAACCGAATTCAAGGAAGTAAAAGAACGCCTTGATAGAGGAGAAAAGCCAATTCCATTCTATTACGGCAAGGAAGAAGGCAGCCGCGTTTATAATATAGATAAAACAGACATTGACAATGCCGAATGGATGAACTTTATCGACGATAACGGAAACGAGACCGATAAAACCCGAATAAAAGTTGCAAAGGGAGAGGGGACGTATACGCTGAAAATTGAGCTTTCGGAAATAGGTGACACAGTAAGAATCGATCCGGAATTCAAATTTTTCCATTTAGTTTCGCCCATAATTCTCTCGAATGGCAATTTTACTATCCCACACAGCTGCTCGTATTCATTTTTCGGTGAGCGTGCCGAAAGGATACGTAAAAATTTCGAATACATACACCAAGAAATTGACGGTAAAGAATACTACACGCTTACCTTCGGAATGGCAACGCTCGAAATGAGCGAAAATGCACCTTTCAGACTCATGATAAAAAGAAGCGGAAAAAGAAACGACTGTTTCGCTCCCAAAGATAGAATTTACACTCGCCTCGTGCTAGGAAATTTCTCGCCCGATGCATTTGGATTTTTCATCCCCAAAAATAAATAATAAGCTTTTTATTTTTTCTATACCATCACGGTGCCAAATGTTTGTTTTGTTGCATTTTTTAAAAAAAGACACTCAGAAGAATGCCCGGCGATACTCCCAGTATGCCTAAAGCAAGAATTATCCTCGAAATCAACCATGCGCATCCGATAGCAGAAAAACTAAAGACTCTGTTTGACTCGGACAAAGAAACTCTCAAAAAGTACG
>JAGBUD010000176.1 GCA_017630995.1 Clostridia bacterium | reverse complement strand
GCTCACCGCTTTGCGTTGCGCTCTGCGCGACAGCTTGTATATTATACCACTTTCATCCCACTTTGTCAAGACTTTTTTTAAAGTTTTTTTGGGTTTTTTGAGGTTTGTTCGTTAAGTTGCATATTGCATAATTTATCCGGTTACGTTTTGTGCATTTTGCTCATTATGTTCGCTTTGTTTTAGTATTTCACGAATTCATATACTTTTTTAATATCCAAGTAGCATTCAGATGTGCATAAAATTCTTTCAAATTAATATCGTCTGAATTGTTTTCGAAAGCTTTTATATTGAAAGAATCGAGCTTTTGTGATATAATATAAGAAGATTTTTTCGCGTGCATTCTTGAGCAAGGAGATATAATTATTATGAAGCTAAACTTTTTAGAGCAGTTTGAATTCTTTACGGGAGTGCCCGATTCGTTACTGAAGCCACTTTGCGATCTGCTTATCACCAAACACGGCATTTCAGGTAAGCATATCGTTGCCGCAAACGAGGGAAACGCGGTGGCTCTTGCGGCGGGATATCACCTTGCGACCGGCAAGATACCCGTGGTCTATTTGCAAAACAGCGGAATCGGAAATATCATCAATCCGCTCGCTTCGCTTATGAATGATAAGGTCTACGCCATTCCTTGCGTCTTCATAGTCGGATGGCGCGGTGAGCCGGGTGTGCACGACGAGCCGCAGCATATTTATCAAGGCGAAGTCACCGTTAAGCTCCTCGAGGACATGGACGTCCGCACCTTTATTATCGGCAAGGAAACGTCTGAGGATGAAATACTCCGTCAGCTTGAAGACTGGAAACCGCTTTTAAGTGCGGGCAAGCAGGTCGCTTTTGTTGTAAAAAAAGGAGCTCTTGAATTTGACGGAAAAGCCAAATATTCCAATGACTCCGTTATGATCCGAGAGGAAATAATCCGCCGCATCACGGCACGCTCGGGCTCCGACCCGATAATATCCACAACGGGCAAAGCATCGAGGGAGCTTTTTGAGATCCGCGAGGCAAACGGCGATGGGCACGGCTGCGATTTTCTGACGGTCGGTTCAATGGGGCACAGCTCCTCGATCGCGCTTGAAATTGCGCTTCAAAAGCCCGAAAGAAAAATTTGGTGCATCGACGGCGACGGAGCGCTGCTGATGCACATGGGCGCTATGGCTTTAATAGGTTCAAATAAACCGAAAAATCTCGTTCACGTTGTCATCAACAACGGTGCTCACGAAACCGTCGGCGGTATGCCCACGGTCGCATCGGGCATTGACGTTACCGCTATCGCGCAGGCGTGCGGTTATCCGAACGCTGTAAGTGTTGCAGATTACGACTCGCTTGACCGTGAGCTTGAAGCCGCAAAAGATCGCTGTGAGCTTTCACTGATCGAGGTGAAATGCTCGATAGGTTTGCGCGCCGACCTCGGAAGGCCCACCACAACAGCGATTGAAAACAAGATAGAATTTATGAAACATTTGAGGTAATAAAATGGAACAGTTATTCAAAAGTATTTTAGAGCAAGACCGTGCACCGATCGTTGTCTGCGATATGGAGTCAACCGTTGTATATATGAATCCCTCGGCAATAGCGCGGTATAAGCGCGATTTGACGGGCAAAAGCATAAAAGCCTGCCACCCCTCCGCCGCGAATGCAAGGATCGAGCAAGTGCTTGAATGGTTCAAAAAGAGCCGTGAGAACAACATCGTTTACACCTTCCGCAACGACGAGGAAAACAAGGACGTTTACATGGTCGCTCTCCGCGATTCCGACGGCATGCTCATAGGCTACTACGAAAAGCACGAATACCGCAACCGCGAAACAGCGAAGCTTTACGATATTTAATCCGCCTGTCTTTTCTTCATTCTCTGCCAGCTTATAAATCCGTAGATATCGTTAAACAAAAACGCCACGAAGCAAGCGAGAACGGAAATATACTGTCTGTCCGCAAAGCTCGCAAGGCTCCATAAAACAATAAGAACAACGTCATTGAACGCATAAGCCAGCGCGTAATACGGGCTGCGGCGAAACGTAAGATACGCGGCGAGAAAGCTCGTGCTGACGGAAAAAGTGCTCGGCAGAAGATTTGACGTACCAAAGTACTTTAAAATGAAGTAAAAAGCAACCGTCACGGGAATTGCGGCTATGCACATCAGCACCGTCTCTGCCCTGCTTATGCGGTTCACCTTCACCTCGGAGCCGTCTCCGTAGGGATTGCGCAACCAAGAGATCAGCGCAAAGACCGCCATAGGCATAGTCATTCCGAGATAAGTTATCATTTCTCCGTAATAGGAAAAGGTGAACGAAATAATGCCGTATAGCAGACTGAATGCTATCATAAGCACGTTTCCGAAGGCGTTCCCTTTGGCAAAAAAGATGAGCGAGCTCACTCCGATGAGGGACGCCGCAAGCGAAAGATAATTCGTTCTGTCAAATGCAAGAAACGATATGACGATCAAAGCGACGGATGACGCCCAAAGTGCGATCTCAAGCTTTGAAAAATAGTTAAAAACCTTCTTCATATATCCTCCAAAAAACAAAGCATCCGCGCACATCTTCAAAGACCTAACGATGTGCGGACGGATGCTTTTTGCATCTGCTACCCGGTGGCAGCTTATTTTTTATAATTATACCATAAATCGGCGGATAAGTCAACAGCTTTTATTGACATCAACAATATTGTGTGCTATAATTAATTTGTAAAAATCAATTATATTCCGCGAAAGGAAAAAATATGAAACTCAATTTTGACTTCGAAAAAATAATAGGTAAGATCAAGCCGATGCACGCGGTCGGTCAGCCTCCCGTTGAGATTGGTAACAATGGCGTTGAGGACGATATGTTCCATTATCTTACCGAAGCGAATATTCCGTATTCCCGTCTGCACGATACGGGTGGCTGCTTCGCGAGCAATGTTTTCGTAGATATTCCCAACCTTTTCCGTGATTTTGATGCGGATGAGAATGATCCCGAATCTTACGATTTCGCCTTCACCGATGAGTTGCTTTCCAAAATGGTTGCAGCAAAGGTCGAGCCTTATTTTCGCCTTGGTGTGACGATCGAAAATGCACATATGGTCAAGGC
>JAGBUD010000175.1 GCA_017630995.1 Clostridia bacterium | reverse complement strand
TTATGCCGGAGGTGTGCGTCATAAGCTCGAAAATAGTTATGCTTTCCTTGCCGCAACAGCTTTCGAAATAGTCGCCGACTCGACTTTCAATCGAAAGCCGACCGCCCTCGATAAGCTTTAGCGCCGCCATGGTCGTGCCGATAAGCTTCGAAAGCGATGCCATATCGAAAAGAGTGTCCTCGGTTATCGGAAGAACGTCGGGATATAACGCCCGATCTCCGCCGAATTCACGGAATAAAACACCGTCTTTTCCGCCGACAGCCGCGGCATAGCAGGGATAAGCGCCGTTTTTGATTCCGTTTTCGAGTAAATTTTTAAGAATTTCGCCGTTCATATCCGTCACCTCGTTTTGATTATATCACACTGTCGGTAAAAAAGCAAATTGCATTTGTATGAGTGTATAAACAAGGAAAAATAAATTGAAAAGTAGTGACAAAGAGAATGGATGATGTTATAATAAAGTATACTAGAATCCCAGTCATGCAAAAATTATAAAGGGAGATTTTGTTATGAAATATGCACGTCTGTTCAAAGAAAACGAAGAGCCTATTTTGGTGTCGGCGGATGATGTCAGAAACGGCTTATATGATAGGCATGATGAATTTGTAGATCCAGAATATGAGTTTAGAGTGCAGTTTGTAAAAGGTTCGCGCAATAACGGCGGTCCATATTTCAGATTGTATTATTCATACGAAGAATACAAAGAATTATATCCGGAAAGGGCAAGCAGATATGAAATCGTTGCGAAGATGCGCAGATACAAAGAAAGTCAATGGCACAGTAAGTGGAAGAAAATAATGGGAGATTTTTGTTCCGTTGAGAAATGTATAAAAAACAAAGAAACGGGAAAATGGAAGTTTGCGGATGCGTATTATGAAAGAACGAATACAGTTATTGAGTTTCAGCATTCGTACATTTCATTTGATTTTGAGGAGCGAAATGAATTTTATGAACAACTTTCTATAACTACGATATGGCTTTACGATTTATCGTCGGCAAATGTTTGTGAAGATGAAGAAGGAAACGAGCAAATACTCGAAGACAATGCAAATGGTTTTTTTAGAATATCCGAAAATCCGGAGAATCTGAAAAAACATCGTGTATACATTCAGACAAAGTCCGGGGAAATTTATCGCGTAAATGAGTTGTTGCGTTGCGATTCTTCGACAAAACACAAATCTACAATCAGATATTTTGTTCCTTCTGAAATATATTCAGAAGAAGAATTTGTATCAGCAATCAAGTCGAATACTATCGCAACGAGTGCGGATGTTGAACGACCTAGTCTCCTTAAAAATCTTTGGAAAAAAGAGTTTAGGTGGATGATAGTAAAAAATACAGAAAGCGGAGAAGAGATTTTTATCAATCGAAACCAAAAGGGTGAAATGTATAGAGATTTCAAAACCGATTGCATACAGTATACATACGCGGACAATAAATATGGAATTCGTTCTCAAAAGGAGAAAAAGCAATATTCGCTCAGTGCGCAAAAAGAAAATAGTCGAATTTGGGTTTTAATAAGATACAAAATAGAAAATGAAACAAAAAAACGTAGAAACTCGTTGAAATAACAACGCAGAATGCTTTGTTAACGCAAAAGCCGATACTTTGTGTATCGGCTTTTAAAAAGCTTGCGGATTTTATAAAAAAACGGTCAAGCGGCGCGGGCTTTAAATATTAATAAACGACTCGGGCAGTTTTCCTTGCTCTAAAAACGCGTCGAGTCGATCGCTTGCCTCCTGCTCTCCGCAAAATTCTATGTAGTCGGCGAAAAAATACATAACAAACCATTTTCGGTCGTGAGGCTTCTCCCAAAAGTCAGGGCGGAGTATCGCCGCGCGGTGCATAAGCACGCTTGTTTCTTCGACGCTCATACCCGATAAGCGCCTTTTCCGCAGAAAATCAAGCAGCAAGGAAAAAACCGCTCCGTCGTAATCAACGGCGGTGCTTGCGGATATTATGTATTCGTTCAGCAGCGAAATCTGCCTGTTCAGGTCGTTTTCGGCGAAAGAAAGCTCGAGAATTATATCGCTTAAGGGTTCCTCCGCTTCGAGCGCGGTATTTATAAAAGCGTTCAGCTCCTCGCGGTACCCCAGCGATAACAGAATTTTAAAAAACACGGCTTGCTCGTACGTCATAATACTTCCTCCCGATGTGCTTGGCTTGATTGTAGCATATCCGAAAAGCACAAACACGGAAAAAAGTCTGCGAGCATAGCGCAAGAAAGGCTCGCCTGCGCGGGAAAGATTCGCACCGCAAAATCGGTTAAGGGGCTTGAAATCAAGTTAGGCGTATGATAAAATAATAAAAAAACCGGCAAGGAGAGGAAACAATGTCAAAACTTATAAAATCCAAAGCCCTGAGCGGAAAAACCATAGTTGCCTTTGGCGACAGCTTGACTAATTTTTGCGGCAGCTCCTATGCGGCGCATATAGCCGAGGACCTCGGCGTAACCGTTATCAACGCAGGCGTCGGCGGTAATAATACCTACCGTGCGCGCGAACGTTTCGAAACCGACGTGCTTGCTCATAACCCCGATCTTGTTATAATCGGATTTGCGGGAAACGACCAAGCGGTTAAGCGCGATGACCGAAAGAGCATCGTTCCTATCGGGGAATTCCGTGCGAACCTGCTTTATTTTCTCGAAAGCATCCGCGCTCAAGGCGGCGAGGTTGTTTTCTTTACCGTTACACCGACTATGCCCGAGCGCTATACACCGTGGGAATACAATATTCACTATATCTACGAGGACGGCAGGGTGCTCGACAGATATTGCGACTGCATACGCGAGCTTGCGATCGAGTTCGGTTGCGGTCTTGTTGATATTCATCGAGAATACGATTTGATCACGCTTGACGATTATATGCTCGGCGACGGTATGCACCCCTCTGATCTCGGAAGACGCTTTATCGCAGATCTTATAGGCGAATATCTGCTTGCAAGATACGATAACGCGAACAGAGCAGAGATGACGGTCAAATGTGTCGATGTGTCGGGCGACGTTTTGAGAAGCAATAAGCTCGTCGGCGCAATCGGCGCTCATATCGCCATTCCTTCCCCCGCAATAGACGGACTTTCCGCCGTAAGCGATATCACAAACACAGCGTTCGAGGACGGCAAAGTAATCGAAATACTTTATAAATAACGAAAAACGGCACTCATCTCATAACGAGTGCCGTTTTTGTGTGTTTGAGGGCGCTTTTGTTTTCGACGGAGTAGAGACACCTCGTGCTTCAAACATAATTGCTTAATGCCGTTTACAACGCAAGGTTTTCCTCTGCTTCGGAAGAAGCGCAGGTTAGCAATTATATCGTGCGAATCGGTATGTCCGACGGGATTATATTAATGAAAGATAAATTTTTCGACCATAAATAGTCTTTAAGGTTGCTGACGGCAATTTCTTCTTTTATAGTTGGGGCGATCGTAATGTCGATTACAGAAGATCTTTTCATAGAATATTCGACATACGGCACAATCAAGCCATTATCCCTGTGTTTTCTTTTCGTTATTTGCGTTATGTCACGCTTTTGTTCTTTTGGAACTTGCAAGACCGCGCGTATTTCTTCTTCATACGCAAAATGCTTATTTTTAAACATAAATTGAAATTCATTTATCATCATTTCTACGATGGCAATACAAGATTCTTTGTCATTTTGTGTTGCCGAATCATACACCTCCATGATATGCGACAGTACGCTTTCGATCAATTCGTATTTTGTCTTTTCATCGTAAACAACTTCTATTAGTTGCAGTCTAAAACCTTCGGTAGAATATTTTTTGTGCGCAAACTCATCGGCGCGAAATCCTATACAAAAGCCCTCGTTATTTTCTGTTTTTGTGTACATTTTCCACATTGGAAGAAAATCTTTCTTTCGAGTAAAACTACATATATAGGTGTATCCTTCCTTGCATGAAAACACTGTGTTAGCACTGCTGCATTCCTCAGTGTTTGAATTCTTTTGTTCGTTTGTTTCGAGCACAAAACCAAATAGGTCAGATGGTTTAATTGAGGTTATCCTTTCGTATAGTTCTGGAGACATTTTCTTGTTTTCTTTCTGCTGTGCACAATATTTATGTAAGACTTCAAAAACATCTTTGCGTTCGTTCGGATCGTTTAATGAATCGTATTGCGAAAAGTACAAAGTAGGCGAATCGTTTTCGAATATACCTAACAAACCTTTTGTGGAAGTATAGTGATAAATAGTTGATGTTTTAACTTGAGCGCAGCTGTTGATTATAGCGCTGCTTGCTGCCGACAGCGCAGCTTCTAACTTTGTCATGAGCAATCCTCCATTTTTAACCCTTTAATGTCTTTTTTGTTAATTTTGATACTAAATGCAACTTGTCGAAACGCCGACGCCGAAAACGTTGTCGCATCTATAATACCTATTCATATTATATCACACAATATTAGTTTTTCAAAGCCCTCCGTCTTTGATATTGTAGCATATTAAAACGATATTGCACATAAAAGGGCTCCATCATCGGCAGAAAGGTACTAAACTACTGTGGCAACTTCGGCGCAGAGGAGTAAAACCAATAAACAAAGCAAAAGACGGCACTCACGAGTGTCGTCTTTGTATCTTTAAGTTGGGATTTGTCTAATCCATGTATTACTTTGATTCCCATAGATTCTTCTTCATCCAGCAGTTTTCGCATTTTTTGTGATTACAATGACATCCTGTCCAATAGTCAGATATCTGTCCTAATTCTGTTAGGGGCGTGGCAATAATTTTCTCTAACTCGGGTACCACGGATTTATCCAAAAAGAAGTCAAACTCTTCTTCGCCAAGTGCCTGCCAATCCATAGGCGACATACCTGCGGGTGCAATTCTTGTTTCATAACAATCCCCATAGAAATTCGTTCCGTTCTTTCCGATGTAGAGGTTAAAGTAGTATTCGTCGGAGAATGCAGATTTTTGTGCATTGAACATAAGATAATAGGTATCGTCAAGTGCGTATGTCCACGTGTTTGCCTTTTTCTTAAATCCCAAGGGCTTAAGTTTTGCGTGAATCTGTTGAATAAATGCTTTCCTTTTTTCCTTTGCAAAAATCAACAAATCATCCTTTGGTGTATGACGATAGGTAGCATACATTTCTGCGATTTTGATTTTTGCGGTGGCTTCGTCTGCTTTGTTGGATATAATCACTTTTTCTCGTATCGTAATGGCTTCGTCAGAAACACCCCATTCGACAAGCGCGTTTTCATCACCCGCCATTCGTATAAATGCAGTTGATGCATAACCGTAGGTAACTTTAACACCGCACTCGGTTCCCTGCATATTCACAATAAAAGCAGTTAGCTCTGTCATAGGCTTGTAAAAATACCAATGCAAAAATGATGACGACGATTCCCGATTGGTTGGCTCCTTCATATCAAAAGTCAAGAGCTCGACGCGGTACTGTTTCATTTTTACCTGAATATCACTCGGTAGATGTTTAGCCATTTTTTATAACGCCTCCGTCAAATTCGCAATTTACGAGCTGCTCCCATTATACAACCGAACCAAGCCGCTTGCAAGAGGGATCGATGATTTTACGCATAAAGACGGCACTCACGAGTGTCGTCTTTGTTTCAAACTATTACATCAAGCCCATGCACCAAATAACGCCCAGCGCGGTTAAGGTTACAAGAGTATCGATCGTGATTCCGTAAAACATCGGCTTAAGTCCGGCTTTCTTGAAATCGGTTATGCTTGTTCCCAAGCCGATAGCCGCCAAGGCGGTAACCATCAAAAACTTACTTGCGCCCTTCATCACACCCGACGCCGCCGCAGGAATAAAGCCGACGCTGTTCAAAACAGCCAACAGCAGAAAACCGCCGATAAACCAAGGAATGATTTTTACCATATTCACTTTCTTGCCGTTGCTTGCCGCTTTAAGCTCCTTGCGCTTCAAACGGATACCGATATATGCAAAAACCAACACGGTGGGAATGATTGCGATAGTTCTTGTGAGCTTGACCATCGTTGCAAAATCGCCCGCAAGCTCGGAAAAGGCATATCCCGAGGCAACAACGCTTGCGGTATCGTTTACCGAGGTTCCCGCCCATATACCGTAGGCAATATCGGACATACCCAACGCCTTGCCCATAAGCGGATAAAGCGCGATCATCACCATATCGAAAAGGAAGGTCGAGGACATAGCAAAGGCAACGTCCTTGTCATCGGCATCGATTACGGGCGCGATAGCCGCCACCGCAGAGCCGCCGCAAATACCTGTGCCTGCAGAAATAAGGTTGCTGAGCTTCCAGTTCAAGCCGAAAAGCTTTCGGATAAAATAACCGCCGCCGAAGCACATAGCGAAGGTAAATATCATCACAAAAAAGGTCATCTTGCCGACAGACATAATGGTGTTGACCGACAAAGACGCACCCAAAAGGATGATAGCCGCCTTTAATATTTTCTTTGAAGTAAATTTAAGCGCAGGCTTTATCCAAGCGGGATGGAAAAAGCTGTTGATGATCGTGCCCGTAAACAGCGCGACGATAGATGCACCCAGCAGCTCGCCCGGGATAAGCTTTTCGATAAGAACCGATAAACCTGCTACTGCGAAGCATATTGCGACGCCTAATATAAACATACCTCTGTCTTTTGCTTTGGAATTCATAACGTGAGTCCTTTTAGATTTCGGGGAATTTTCGCTGTCGTTTCGCGACTTGCTTGCATTATACACCCTCCTCTGACTTTTTGCAATAGCTTGCCCGACATTTGAACTATCCCATGGCTCAATATGACCTATCTTTAAATATAAATACTAAATATATAAACTGAAGAAAGAATATATAATAGAACGCCCCCATATTATTCCGCAAATGCGTTTATATTGTTCCGAACCGTTGACATTGTACCGAAAACGTGATATTATAAAAATGATAAATTCTAAATTGTATTCTCAATAAAACGAGGTATGAATAATGGCTATGACAACAATCCAAGCCGCTGAAAAATGGGGCATCTCCGACAGACGTGTCC
>JAGBUD010000174.1 GCA_017630995.1 Clostridia bacterium | reverse complement strand
TATTCTCTTGATTGCTCCGTTTGGAGTGTCGTTTTCGACGGTGTAAACCGTGGGAGCAAAGTCGTGCTCAACGCAAAAGAGGCTTCCGACTCTTGCGGGCATATCAACCTCAATCTCCGAGTCGTCGATGATGAATTTTGCGTCGCCCCAATTCACGTTCGTTTTGATTTTTGCGGCAGGCTTTGGCTTTTCGTCATTGAGTGAGGCGTTTCCTATATAGTAGGTCTTTCCCGACGCACAAACAACGTCGAGTCCGTTTTCGTTTGCATAGGCGTGCGCCCTCGCTATAGCGTCAAAGTCGTCGGTCTTGCCGTCGCCAACAGCTCCGAAGTCCTCGTAGCTGACGGTGCTTTTGATTTGCATAGCTTACTCCTCGATGATTTTCGTGTTTTCGAAAAATTTGCTCTGTGGCTTTATAAAATTGATATTCGATTCGTTATTTTTTATCGTTATCGTTTTCGGAGGAGTCATCTTGTTGACGTTTGTCTTTCCGTCAACCTCGTCGCTTCCCGCCATCTCGCTCTGTTCGATGAACCTTTCGGTAAATACCGTAACGGTGTTTCCGTTAGTTATTTTGAGTCCGTCGATTACGATATTTTCGGGAAGATAGGTGGGGTAACCGAAATCGTGGTTTACCCAACGTGCGTTAAAGAGATTGACCGAGTCGCTCGTGTTGTGAATGGTAACGTTTTTAACGATAACGTCGCCGCGCCAGGTCGAGCCGTAGTCGGGTCTGAAAATAACGAGAAGATTGTTGTAAAGGTGGCTGTTTTCAATGGTCATAGTTCCGCCGCCGATAAGCGCGAAATCCTGAACGTGAGAATTGATTATCTTTGAGTTATAAACTCCCGCGTGTGCGTCAAATCTCGAAAGAATACAGTCCTCATATGAGAGGTTTTTGCAGTAAGAGGAGCCCATAATGCCCCAAATGTCGTCGCGCACCGTAACTCCGTCGTCGCAGAAGAAATTGGTTTGCTTGCAGTTCTTAAAGGCAACGTTGTTCGAGCCGTGGATATTGAGGGTGTAGGTTCCCATTCCAACGGGGTCACCGCCGCCGCGTCCCACGCACCAATAATACTTATGACCCTTGAGATTACAGTTTTCCATAAGAACATTGTTTGCCGAGTATATATGGAAAAATCCTGCGTATGGGTCGCCGTGCTCGCCCTCGCCCACAATGTCGTAGGTAACGTTTGAAATGGTAACGTTGGAGCGCGCAATAAGCATATTTCTGTTGTAGTATCGGTAATCCTCTTTAACTCTGTTTGCAATGTTTATGACAGTGCCGCCCTTTATGGTCAAGGGGGTGTCGTCCGCTCTTGTAACGGTTATCGAGGTAACCTCCTTGTAGTCTATAAGGAATGCGGTGTTGGGGTCGATATTACCCTCGGCGTCAACGGAAATGATTTCCGACTGAACGTCACCGCTGTCCTTGTTTGCTCCGTATCGGATATAAACTCTGTGGTTTTCGTTTTTAACCGTGAGCATTGCTGCGTATCCGATACCTATATCGAGCTTCTTTATATCTGTCGTAAAGCCGCCCATCTCGTTGATTCTTTTGATAGCGCCGTTGGGGGTGTCGTTTTCTGCGGTATAGGTAACCGTTGCGTGCTCGCGGCAAACGGTGAAAAGTCTTGTCTGTCTTGCGGGCATATCAACGGTTATATTGCTGTCGTCGATTATAATGGTCGAATTGCCCCAATCGACGTTCGTTTTGATTTTAACCGTAGGCTTGGATTCCTTTTCGTCGAGTCCCGTGTCGCCTATATAGTAGGTTTTTCCGTTATTGCAAACGACGTCGAGTCCGTTTTCGTTTGCATACTCATGCGCTCTCGCTATGGCGTCAAAGTCGTCGGTCTTACCGTCCCCGATAGCTCCGAAATCCTCGTAGCATACCGTCTTTTTAAGATTCATTTTAAATTACTCCTCTATAATTTCGGTATTCTTAAAGAATGCCGTGTCGGGCTTTATAAACTTGAGTCCGGTCTTGTTATTTCTTATAACTATCTTCTTGGGAGGAACGGTCTTGTTTACGTTGGGTTTTCCGTCTACAACGTCGTCAAGGATATGGTTAGACTGCTCAACGAATTTCTCGGTAAAGAGGCTTATGGTGTCACCCGTTTCGATAGAAAGGTTATCAATGGTTATGTTTTCGGGAAGATAGGTCTTGTAACCGAAATCGTGGTTTGTCCAATAAGCGTATATAATGTGTGAGGGTCTGGTGTTATGAAGCACAACGTTCTTGATTATTGCGTTGCCTTTCCACGTTGAGCCGTAGTCCTCTCTGATACCGAAGAGAAGATTTCCGTAGATATGGCTGTTTTCAACAACGATATCGCCGCCGCCGATAATTCTGAAGCAAGCAACGGTAGAGTTGATTATTTTTGCATTGTAAACGCCTGCGTGTGCATCAAAGCGGGAAAGGATAGAGTCCTCGTAAACGAGGTTCTTGCAGTAAGAGGAGCCCATAATACCCCAAATGCCCTCTCTATAGGTCTTTCCGTCATCGCCAAAGAAGTTTGTCTGTATGCAGTTCTTCATAAGAATGTTGTTGCTGCTTCCTATGCTTAAAGCGTAGGTTCCCATTCCAACGGGAGCGCCTCCGCCACTGCCGACGCACATATAGTACTTGTGTGCCTGAAGCTTGCAGTTTTTAACAACAACGTTGCTGCACTGATGGATAGTGAGGAATCCGCCGTAGGGGTCGCCGTGCTCTCCCTCGCCCTCGATTTCATATGTGAGTCCGTCGATTGTAAGGCTTGCTCTGGTGATGAACATTCCTCTTGAATAGTATTTGTAATCCTCGGGAACGCGGTTAGCTATAGTAACGAAAACACCGCCCTTTACGGTAAGGGGTCTGTCTGCTCTTATAACGGTGATTTTTGTTACCATATCGTAATCGAGAAGAAATGCGGTGGTGGGGTCGATATTTCCGTCTGCATCAACGTTAACAAGCTCGGTCTGGGCATTTCCGCTTCCTGCGTTTGCGCCGTATCTGATGTAAACGCGCTTGTTTTCGTTAACGACCATAAGCATTGCCGCATATCCGATTCCAAGGTCGAGCTTGGTTATGTCCGCCTTAAAGCCGCCCATCTCGTTAATTCTCTTGATAGCACCGTTAGGGGTATCGTTCTCTATAGTATAAACCACAGGCTCATAATCTCTGTCGATATGGAATATCGAGCCGTTTCTTGCGGGCATATCAACGGTGATTTCGGAGTCGTCGATTATGAATTTTGCATTTTTAAAATCAACGTTTGTCTTGATTTTTGCGGCAGGCTTCGGCTTTTCCTCATTGAGCGCATCCTTGCCGATGTAATAGACGGCATTTTCCTTACAAACAACGTCAAGGTCGTTTGCGTTTGCGTATTCGTGCGCCTTGAATATGGCGTCAAAATCGTCGTGCTTTCCGTCGCCGTATGCGCCAAAGTCTTCGTAACAAACAGTCTTTTTAGTTTCCATAGTACCAATCCTCATAATATTTTTGTATTTCATTTATTTATTAATTTAGTCTTTGAAAAGAATTCCGTTTCGGGAAGCTTGTATTCAAGCCCTTGGATATTATTCTTTATTATCAGCTCCTTTGTGGGAGCGGTTTTATTGACGTTTTGTGCGCCGTCAATTTCTTCGCGCAGTGCGCTTTGCGATTGCTCAACAAGCTTTTCACCGTAAAGGAAGAAATCCTCTCCCTCGGTGATTTGCAGATTGTCGAAAACTATCCTCTGCGGCAAATAGGTTTGATATCCGAAATCGTGATTATACCACTGTCCGTAGATAAGCGTCGGAGCTTTTGTATTGTGAAGGGTAACGTTTTCGAGAATCAAATCCCCGTTCCACGTTGAGCCGTAATCCTCTCTCAAGCCGATGAGGGTGTTGCTGTAAACGTGGGTATTTTGTATTTTAATCTCACCGCCGCCGATAATTCTGAATGCGGAAATCTTGGAGTTGAGTATCTTTGCGTTATAAACCCCCGCGTGCGCGTCAAATCTTGAAAGCACGCAGCTGTCATAAACGAGATTTTTGCAAAAGTTTGAGCCCATAATACCCCAAATTCCTTTTCTCGGGTTCTTGCCCTCATCGTCAAAGAAGTTCGATTGCGTGCAGCCCTTAAAGGTTACGTTGTTGCTGTTTCCGAGGTTTATCGAGTAGGTTCCCTTGGGAACGAGAACGCCGTTCTTTTTCGGGAAATAGTAATACTTGTGCGCTTGCAAAACGCAGTCCTCAATAAGAACGTTGTTTGCCTTGTTTATGCCGATAAATCCGGAGTACGGAGCGCCAACCTCGCCTTCTCCCTCTATCGAGTAGGTTACACCGCGCACGGTGACGTTGGAGCGGGAGATTGATATATTTCTGTGATAATACTCGTTGTGGTTTACTCTGTTTGCTATGTGGGTGAATCTTCCGCCCGAAACGGTTATCGGCTTGTCGTCGGTCCTCATAACCGTAATCGAGGTGACCTTGCCGTAATCCAAGAGAAATGCGGTGTTCGGGTCAACGAAGCCATCGCTGTCAACCGAAACTATTTCGCGTTGCGCGCCGCCGCTATTTGAATTAACTCCGTAGCGGATATAGACCTTTTTTTCATCGTTTGTGACGAGGAGCATTGCCGAATATCCAATGCCGAGGTTAAGGCGCGATATATTTGCCTTAAATCCGCCCTCCGCGTTGATTCTCTTTATCGCTCCGTTAGGAGTGTCGTTTTCCTCGGTGAAGATAATATCCTCGCCGTCTCGGCATATGCGAAACAGTGCGTTTTTCTTTGCGGGCATATCCTCCGTTATGTCCGAGTCGTCGATTATGAATTTTGCGTTTGACCAATCAACGTTCGTTTGGATTTTTATGGCGGGCTTTGCCTCGGTTTCATCAATCGAGGTGTTGCCTATGCGGTAAGTGCCGTTTGAGTTGCAAATTACGTCTAGTCCGTTTGCGTTTGCGTATTCGTGTGCCGCCTTTATGGCGTCGAAATCATCGTGTATTCCATCGCCGATAGCGCCAAAGTCTTCATATCTTACATAATTTGGCATAAGGTTACGTCCTTTCGTTGCTTAATTGACCACGTATTCCGTATTTGCAAAGAATGGATACCTCGTTTTGTCGGGCAAAATGAAATTATATCCGTTTGCGTTGTTCTTTATTATGATTTTCTTTGTGGGTGTTGTCTTATTTACGTTAGGCTTTCCGCTAACGGTGTCCGCCGTTATTTTCGTGGTTTGCGAAACGAACGAGGAATCGAAAACGTTGACCTTTCTTGCATTCGTGAGAATCAAGCCGTCTATTTCAATTTCCGTCGGGTGTGCGGTTTCGTATCCGAAATCGTGGTTATACCACGTTCCCGAAATAAGATTTACGTCGCTTGAATTGTGCATTGTTACGTTCTTGATTTTAACGTTTCCGTGCCAAAACGCACCGTAATCCTCGCGCAGACCTATGAGGAGATTTCCGTACATATGCGAGTTTTCAAAGAGAAGCTCTCCGCTTCCGACTATTCTGAACATCGAAAGACTTGAATTTATTATTCTTGCGTTGTAAACTCCCGCGTGAGCGTCAAATCGGGAAAGAATTGAATTGTTGTATTCCAAATTCTTCGAATAGCTTGAGCCCATAATTCCCCAATATCCCGTTGACGGTGTAACACCGTCGGATTTAAAGAAATTGGATTGAACGCAGTCCTTCCAAATAACGCGGTTTGCATAGGTTGCGCTTATTGCATAAGAGCCCATTCCGACCTCGCTTCCACCCGAGCCCTTTGAATAATAGGTCTTGTGTGCTTGGAGAGTGCAGCCTTCTATGAGAACGTTGTTTGCCGACATTACCGAAAGAAATGCGGCGTAGGGATCGCCCTCGTATCTGCCCGTGCGCTCGTCGGTTATTTTGTAGGTCAAATTCTTGATTGTGGCGTTTGAGCGAGAGATAACTATATTTCTTGAATAGTATTTGTAATCGCTTTTTGCTTGGTTGGCTCTTTGGGTGAATTCTCCGCCGTAGATGATAAGCTCGGGCTGATCCACGCTGATAGCCGAGATTGAGGTGACCGTTTCGTAATCAAACATAAACGGTGTATCCTTGTCGATGTTTCCGTCCTTGTCGATAAGAATGACCTCTGTTTGCTTTGCGCCGCTGTTTTGGTTTGCGCCGTAGCGTATATAGTTTTTGTGGTTTTCGTTGGTAACCGTCAAAAGAGCGGGGTAGCCGAGTCCTATTTCAAGCTTGGTTATGTTTTTTGAATCTATGGCAACTCCGTTCGTTTTGTTTGCGTTAAGAGCCTTTATAAATTCGTTTTCGGGCGAAAGATAGTAGCCGCCCCAAAGGTTGCTCACCTCGAAAACAGAGTAGTCCTTTGCGATGTCCGTCGAGGCTATATATCTGTCGTCGATTATGAATTTTGCATCGTTCCAATAAACGTCGTAGCAAATTTGTATTGTTTCGCAGTGGCGTCCGATATAATAGGTTTTTTGGGGATTAACGACGACCGTGTGTCCGTATTTGTTTGCATATGTGTGCGTCGCCTTTATTGCTTCGAAATCGTCGGTTATTCCGTCTCCGTAAGCGCCAAACTGCTCATAATTAATATATCTTACGTCAACCTTGATTGGCTCGAGCGTTGCTTCGCCGCTTTCAGCGTAAAGTCGGGTATCAAAGTATTCTGTGCCGATTTCGAGCGTCTTGTTCGGGAACTCTGACATTATCTCAAGATTTCCGTTGACGACGTTTATTTCAAATCCCTCGCCGCCCGATTTTTCTGCGGTAACTATCGATATGTATTTATCGCTTGGACAATTTGCCGCACCCGTAATTTCAAGCCATATTCCCGACCTTGAGTAAATGAGGAGCTGCAAATTCTTTGAAAAGGTGTAATTCTCGTGAGATTGAGTGTCGTATGCGATAACGTATTCCGAATCCAAAAGCCTATCACCGATTTTTATTGAGCTTATCTCGAAATTGTTTTGCTCAACGGTTGTTTCAAGGCTCTTATCAAATGTGGCGGAGGAAAGCGTCGCAGTGTCTGAATCTATCGAAAGAACGTTCACTTCAAAATAGGTCATCGCAGTCAAGATGGATTCTGCCGAGCCGCCCGAAATGATAACGTTTTGATTTTTCATTTGAATGGTATAGCCGCTCTCACCGAGCAGATATCCGTTGTATTTATATTCGCTGCCCAAGCATTCGATATTGGTTCCGACGAGGACCTTGATGCCCTTATCATCGGTATCCTTTTCTCCGTCGGTTATTCTGTGCGTGGTGTATCCAAGAGTGGCGAGCCTTGCAATGAGGTCGTCAACTCTTTTGACAACCTGATAGGATAGATCGGTGGATATGATGAAAGAAAAATTGATTTTTCCGTCGCCTAGCAGCAAGAGCTCTCTGTTCAAAACGGGCATATCGCTTCCGCAAGCGTCGCACTTTCCGTCGCTATCGGTGTCCACGCAGATTTGACATTCGTTATTTTCGATTTTTTCGCCGCAAGCGTCGCATATTCCGTCTGCGTCAATATCTACGCAAGAGATGCATTCGGCGTGGGAATTCGAACAAGAAGCAAATGAGAAAAGTGCAAAAATCATTAAAATGAAAATCAGTGTTTTTTTCATAGCATACCTCCTCTCTTATATGCGCTCGCGCGAGCGCGCAGCGCGCGCCTTTAGGTAGATTATAAAACAAATAAAATCGAAAGTATTTGCATTATCGTTAATTGTTTTTATCTTTTCGTAAACGGGTATATATTATATATAAATGTGGCGCAGGGTCTTTGTATAAAATGTTCAGCCGCACCTCAAGTATCTTGAAAAATAAAGAGGTACGGCTGATTTTATATGATTTTTTACAGTGTTATTCCACGACGTATTGCGTGTTTTCGAAGAACGGATTTTTTGTTTTATCGGGCAGGATAAAAGCATAATTTGCCGTGTTATTTTTTATGGTTATTTTCTTTGTCGGAACCATTTGATTGACGTTTTGAACACCGTCTATCATAGCTTGATTTGCGTTTGAAAGCGCCGTGGCAAAGCTGTCCTTGAAAACGTAAACGTTTGCTTTCTTGGTAAGCTTGAGTCCGTCTATTTCAATTTCGCTCGGCATTTCGGTTGAATATCCGAAATCGTGGTTATACCAATTTCCCGAAAAGAGATTGACGTCGGAGGAATTGTACATCGTAACGTTTTTGAGGGTTATTTTTCCGTGCCAGAATGCACCGTAATCCTCGCGCAGCGAAATGAGCGTGTTGCTCTTTGAGTACATACGCACGTTTTCAAAAATCAAATCTCCGCCGCCGTCTATTCTGAACATTTGCATTGCGGAGTCCTTTATCGTGGTGTTGTAAACTCCCGCGTGGGCGTCAAATCTTGAAAGCAAGCAAGAATCGTACGTGAGATTTTTGCAAGCCGACGAGCCCATAATGCCCCAGAATTTTCCCTCGGTATTCGGGGTAACTCCGTCTACCTCGAAGAAGTTGGATTGCATACAGTTTTTCCAAGTAACGTAGGCGCAATTTCCTGCCGCAAGGTCGTATGATCCCATTCCCGTGGTGGTGCCTTTTCTGTAATAGGTCTTGCGTCCCGTGAAAATGGAGTTTGTGATAATAACGTTTGCGGTGTTCTTAACCTCAAGGAATGAGGAATAGGGCATACCCTCCTCGCCCTCGCCGACAACGTAATGAGCGACGTTTGTAACCACGGTATTTGCGCGGGTAACGCGTATTCCGCGATGGAAGCCTGCGCCGCGCGAGGTTTCGGTGGGGGATTGGTTGGCGATGGTGGTAAACACTCCGCCGTTTATGGTTATTTGCTTTGTATCAACGGGATAAATCTTTATTTCGGTGACCTTTTCGTAGTCGAAAAGCAGTCTTGTATTCGGGTCGATATTTCCCTCGGAATCAATGAGAACAAGCTCGCTTTGCGTGTTTCCCGCGTTCGCGTTCACGCCGTAAACTATATAATTTTTGTGGTTGCTGTTTATGATAACGACAAGTGCGGGATATCCGAGTCCGAGGTCGAGCTTGGTGAAGCTGCTCGCGTCGATTCCGCCGTTTGCGTTTATGGCTTGGATTGCCTCGCTATTCTGCGCGGATATGGTTTGCAGAGCAGTATCGTTTTCAACGATAAATATGGGCATACCGCTCGCGGTGTCTGCGGTTGTGATTTCGGAATCGTCGATTGTGAATTCGGCATTTCCCCAATTTACCGCGGTTTTTACGGTAATGTAATGGTTTTTCGGGCCGATATAATATTTTGCACCGCTATCCGCGCAAACCGTGTATCCGTGTTCGTTGGCGTGCTTGTGGCATGCCTCTATTGCGTCAAAATCGTCGGTAACTCCGTCGCCAATTGCGCCGAATTCGGAGTAGTAGATGTCGCGCACGTTGGCGGTCATCTCACTCAAGGTAATCGCACCTCTCTGCGTTCCTATCTGCGAGGTTGCAAAGCTTTTGAGTTCGGCTTCCGCCCTCTCGGGAAATTCGCAGGTTATTTCAACGTTGGAATTAACGATTTTGATTTCAAAGCCCTCACCGCCGCTCTTTTGCGGTGTGGTTATCGAGATATATTTATCGGTAACGGTTTGGTCAAGGGTAACGATTTCGAGCCAATATCCCGCGCGCTCGTAAAGAGTGTCACGAAAATACTCGGCGCCCTTTTTGTATTTTGCGAAGTAACTCGGTTCTATAGCTATAACGTAGTCGGAGATAACTCTGCCACCCGCGCTAACGGAGGTTGCCAAAAAATCGGTTTGCTTGTTTTCGTACTGATTTTTCTCGGAGAAAATCGCATTTTTAAGGTTTTTCGTGCTATCCGTTATGCCGAGCGCCTTTTCCTTAAAGTAGGTAATGGCTTTAATCAGCTCTGTGTCGGATCCGCCGATGATTATGATTTTGCCATTCACAATCTTAACCGCAGAACCGTCGGGGCCCAGCGTGTGACCGTCAAAGCAGTATTCTTTGCCTCTGCTTTCAATTTTGTCACCGATGAGAATTTCTATTTTATCGCTTTCGGTATTTTGAGTGTCGGAGAGGTTTTCAACAACGTAGCCAAGGCTCTTTAGCTTGGTGGTCAGCTTATCGATTTCCTTGCGCACGCTCGTGGAAATACTTTTTGAAACGACAAAGGCGAAATTGTGAGTGCCGTTTTCAATTAGGTTAAGCTCTATCGGGGGTGCAACCTCGCCGCCGCAAACGTCGCATTCTCTATCCTCATCTGTGTCAACGCAGCTCTCGCAAGGCGGTATTTCTATTTCAGTGTAGCAATTATCGCATATTCCGTCACCGTTCACGTCTGAATGCGTGGTGCATTCCGCGGTTTCCTCGGGTGGCGCTTCTCCGCACGAGGCAAAGAGAAATATTGCGGATATTGTCGCAAAAAGTGCCGCAAGTTTTAAAGATTTCATAAGGTGCAATCTCCTTTGTAATATAATCATCGCTAAAGGCGGTGGTTCTATCCATTTATATAATACAATAGAATCCGCGTCCTTGTCAATGATAGGAAGTAAAAAAACAAAATATAGTAGGCGCACGCAAAAAAAACGAAAATCACTTGAAAAAGAAGGGTAACTGTGATATTATGGTTTTGTTAAAACAAACTTTTTATTTTGAAAAGAGGGGTTAAAATGCTTCCAACACCTAAAAATTGGTCTGTTTTTCCGTCTGTAATGGTCGCCGATAAGCCTTGCGAGATGGTTATATCCGCAAACGAGCGCGCGTTTTTCTTTCAAGACGGAGAGGAATATACCGTCGTTATAATTTCGGTAAACGGTGATGAGTTTAACTATTACAATCCACAAACTCACAAAACACTTTCTGCCGTAGCGGCGGAGGGAGTGCTTCGTTTCACTTTCGCATTTGTTGGAGAGGGAGAACATAAAATCGTAGTTAAAAAGAACGATAAGTCGCTTGCGGAGCTTTTTGTTTATTCGCTATATGATGATCTTTACGAGCTTGTGCCTTTGCGCGGAGATTTTCACGGACATAGCTGCCGTTCAGACGGAAAGCGCGACCCCGTGGCTCTTGCGGGCCATTACCGCGAGCAAGGATACGATTTCTTCTCGCTTACCGACCATAATAGATTTTACCCCGGTTTTGAGGTGGACGAGGCATACGAGGGCGTTAAGACGGGAATAACCCGCATTCAAGGCGAGGAGGTTCATTCTCCCGGAAGCGACTTGCACATCGTTCACGTTTGCGGAGAGACGAGCGTTGCCGCTCAATATTGCGATGACCGTGAGAAATATGACTCGGAGGTCGCAGAGTGTATGAGCCGTGTTCCCGCGAATATTCCCGAAAGATATAAGAATCGCTACGCAAAGGCGATGTGGGCAACCGAGAAAATACACGAGGCGGGCGGTGTTGCAATCTTTCCTCACCCATATTGGATTCCCGGCTCCTCCGTCTACAATGCTTGCGATGAGCTTTCGAAAATTTTGCTTAAAAGCGGAATGTTTGACGCTTTCGAGCTATGCGGAGCGATGAGAGCTGACGGAAATAACCGCGCGCTCGCTCTTTGGCAAGAGCTTCGCGTTGATGGGTATGATATAAAGGTCGTTGCCTCAAGCGACGTTCATTCAATTCAAAAATCTTTCTCATTCCCCAATTCTTTCACTGTTTGCTTTGCAAGAGAAAATACAAGGGAAGCGATAAAGGAAGCGCTTTTGAACGCAAAAACCGTTGCGGTTGAGGCGGAGGGGGTGGAATACTCGCGTCATTACAGAACGTACGGCTCATTAAGACTTATTTCGTACGCGCAGTTCCTTTTGAAGTATTATTTCCCCATTCGTGAGAGAATTTGTCAAGGCGGAGGTGTTGCAATGCGCGCTTATGCAATTGGCGAAGCGCCCGCAGAGCTTGTCGAGCTTTCTTGCGACCTTGCGGAAAGATTTTCTCTCCGATTCTTCGGAAGAATGCCCGCAAGAATTCCGTCAGCCGAGCAAATGAATTTTGAAGAAAGGTGCCGCGCAAGACAGGCGCTCGGCCCTAAAACTGCGGGAAGCATAGTATATCCCGATTATCCCGTTGAGTAATGGATTTATGAAAAAACAAGAAAATTGCGAATATAATTCGAAATAGGATAACAGAAAACGGGAGTAGCCGCAAAATCGGCTCTCCCGTTTTTTAATTTCAGCAAAGCGTGTCAGCTTTGCTTTTTTGATTTTATTCTTGCGATTATGAAAAGAGTGAGCGAAGCCGCTATGCCAACAAGGCTTACACACGCAAACAAAATCCAATTTACACCCGCCATATAGCTAAAGGTGAATTCTCCTGTTTCTGCATCTTGAAGATTTGGGAAAAGGATAGCAACGTCGGCTATAACTGTCAAAACAAGGGAAAGTCCTGACAAAAGAGTGAGGGTAAGCTCCCTCCTTGCTATGCCGTTATTTTTGACACGGGTGGGCACTTTTGCCTTAAAATCAATGATTGAAGCCGTATATGCGCAAATTGTCAGCAAAACTATGGTCTCGGGGAGCATATACGTAAGATTATAGGAAAGTGAATAGAGAAGTGCCGCTTCCGTGGGGATTGAGAGTCCCGCCCAAACGGTTGCGCCCGATATAACGTGGCAGCCGTATCTGATAACAGATGCCAAAAGCGCGCCGTAAAGCATAGCATAGCTCTGACGCTTTTGCACCTTTTTGAAAATTCCCGAAATCGCAAACGCACCAAATGCCACTATGTAGTCAAGCAAGATTATTGCGACGATTGATTGCCACGTAGTGAAATATGAGAGATTGTTAAGACCGAGAAGCAGCTGACTTGCCGCGTTGACAACTGCCGTTGTGATACCCCAAAGAGTGCCGTGACGGTAAACTGCAACGACTATCGGCAGCATAGAGGCGATTGTGACCGAGCCGCCGTAAGGCATTTCGATGAGCTTAATTATGTTCAACACGGTGGAAAGGGCAATCATAATGCTGCATTCGGTCATCGCCCTTATCGCCTTTGAATTTTTTTGTTCCATTGGAACCTCCTTCTTTAGCAGAAGATTAGGTTTCCTTGTCTTCTGCCTAAAATAATAGTACCGCACAGAATAAACTATCCGTGCGGTACGATTTTAGGCATACTAATCTTCCTACGACGGCATTATCCGTATCAGGTTATAAGGGTTTGGCTCTCGCCATCTCAGCCCGTGGGGCACCCCTGATATGTATTCTGTTTTGGTGTCGTAATTATAGCACACCGAAAATTCTTTGTCAATAGGTTTTT